>VGLH01000054.1 GCA_016866785.1 Candidatus Poribacteria bacterium | reverse complement strand
GCGGCGCGGGACTGTAGCTACATTCGGAACGGCGAGTTCAAGCTCTATCGCATGGAGCCGACACAGCGGGAGGCGCTCGAGCCCGACGTCTTCGGGGCGTTTCTCGACAAGCTGGAACGCAACCGACGCGGACTGGAAAGCTTCGGAGACCGGCGCCGGGATGTCGAGGTACACGTCTGTGCCTCCGACGCGTCGCAGGGCGAATGCCCGGTCGTGGCTCCGCCGAACGGATTCGGTCTCGTGGTCACCTTGCCTCCCTACGGCGACTCCGCGACGACGGTCGCCTACGGTCAGTTCTCGCGCCTTTCCGCGGAATGGATCGGACTCGATAACCCTCGCAGCGTCGACCGGCGTTCCATGGGTGGACGCCACCGGGAGTGTCGAGCCGATCTGGGCCCAGTCGCTGAAGTCGTCGAGCGGATCGCCTCGGTCGATGCCCGGCGGGCGAATCAGGTCACTGCGTACTACATCGACCTGGCGCAAAGCATCCAGACGGTCGTGTCCGTCCTCGCCGTACACGCGACCGTGTGCTATGTCGTTGGTAACAGGCGCGTGAAGGGCATCACGCTCCCGACGGACGCGTTCGTCGCTGACGCCTTCGCGCGTCGCGGATTCTCGCATCGGCAGACGATCATCCGCGCCATACCCAGCAAGCGGATGCCGTCGGAGAACAGCCCGTCGAACGTGCGAGGGGCAAAGGACACGACGATGACGCGCGAGTACATCGTCGTGTGCCAGCGGTAGACGCGCGCAGGGGTTTCACGGCTATCGTCCGAAAGCTCGTGACCGCCCCAGAGCCCTGTGACCGTCGCAACCGCCTCGTCGAACGGATCCGCCCATGTCTGACGCCCTGATCATGGATCGTGTCACCAAGTCGTTCGGCGACGTCGTCGCCGTCGACGAGCTGTCCCTCCGCGTGCCGTCCGGCTGCATCTACGGCGTGCTCGGGCCCAATGGGGCTGGCAAGACGACCGCGCTGCGCATGATCGTCGGCATTCTGGAGCCGGACTCTGGGAGCGTTTCGGTGCTCGGCTTGGCGGACGCAGCGGCGGTGCGTCAGCGGATCGGATATCTGCCGGAGGAAAAGGGGCTCTACAAGAAGATGCGCGTGGGCGCGATGGTCGCCTACGCGGGCGAGCTCAAGGGAATGCCCAAGAAAGCCGCCCACGAGAACGCCATACATCTACTGAACGTCTACGGACTGGGCGACTGGGTCACCAAGCGCTGTGAGGCGCTGTCGAAGGGCATGAGCCAGAAAGCCATGCTCCTGAGCACGATGATTCACGATCCTGACCTCGTCATCCTCGATGAGCCGTTTTCCGGGCTGGATCCGGTCAACACCGAGATCATGCGCGATGTCATCGTGAACATGCGTCGTCAGGGCAAGACGGTTCTCTTCTCGACGCACGTCATGGAACAGGCGGAGCAGATCTGCGACGCCATCGTGCTGATCCATCGTGGGCGCAAGGTGCTCGATGGTCCGTTGGCGTCCGTCCTCGATGCCGGTGGAACCGCCGTGCAACTGGACTACGACGGCGACGGCGAGCCCCTCAAGGAGTTGCGAGGCGTGTCGCGCGTGAACGACGCCGGAAAGCACGCGGAGCTCATCCTCGACAGTGGAACCGACCCCCAGGACGTTCTCGCGCAAGTCGTCGGCAAAGTACGCGTGCGACGGTTCGACCTTCGGGAGCCGTCGCTGCACGAGGTGTTTGTGCGTGCCGTGAAGGAGGACGCGAGTGGCGAATAGGGTCGCTCTCGTCGCGCGGCGCGAGTACTTGGAGAACCTGGGCACCAAGGGCTTCTGGCTCGGATTGCTGGTGTTCCCGGTGATTCTCATCGCGTCGATCGCGGTTCCCTTCCTCTTCTCGAAGTCGGCAGGCAGACGAACGTACACCGTCATCGACGGGTCCGGTTGGCTCGGAGCCGCGGTCCAGGAGCGCATCCTCACCCAGGAGTTCACGACGCTCCTACGCGCAACGATCCGCATCGAGGAGTCCGGCGATTCATCCGCCTACGCGCTGCCCGATTCGATGGTGGAGCTCGCCGTGGCTGTCAAGCCGCTCAGCGATGACCATCGGGCGCGCGTCGCGGGAGCGCTCGCCGGGTCCGATGCCGCAGTCGAGGCACTGGACAGCGCACTGGACAGCTATGTCAAAGAGCTCGTTCTGTCGGCACGCGCCGAAGCGCAGTCGTGGTATCGATCACTGACGGCAAAGCAGGCGAAGCGCATCGACGATGGGCTCGACGCGACTCGCTACGCCTACGTCGCGCCGCCCGACAGGCCCGCTGCGGTGGACGAGCTCAATCGACAGATCGCTGACGGAAGGCTGTTCGCCTACTTCGTCATCGGGCCCGATCCCGTCACCGGCTCCGATGGCACGCGATACGTCTCGAAGAACCTGACCGACACGAGCCTGCGCGACTGGTACGCATGGCGCGCCAGCGAAGTCGTGCGCGAACGCCGGATCGAGCGTCAGGGGTTGACTTCTGAGATCGCCGGATGGCTCTCGGCGCCGTTGTCGTTCGTCGGGGAGGTGGTCGGATCGGGCGGCGCGACCTCCGCCGCGAAGGCATCCGACAAGCTGCGCCAGTGGGCGCCCGCGATCTTCGTCTACATCCTGTGGGTGTCCGTGTTCAGCTCGGCTCAGATGCTGTTGATGAACACGGTGGAGGAGAAGTCGAATCGCGTTCTCGAAGTGCTGCTCTCCTCGGTGTCGTCGCTGGAGCTGATGTCGGGGAAGATTCTCGGAATGGCGGCGACGGGTCTCACCATCGTGGGCGCGTGGGTCGCGTTCTTCTATGCGACAACCATGGCGCTCCCCCGGTTCTTCGTCGGAATGCCCGACCTCGGACTGGCGCAGATCGCCTCAGACCCCGTCTATCTGCTGCTCTTCCTGTGCTACTACATCTTCGGGTACTTCCTCTATGCCGCGCTGCTGGTTGCCATCGGCTCCGTCTGCAGCACGCACAAGGAAGCTCAGAACCTGATGACGCCGATCGTGCTGGCACTCATCCTGCCTCTGTTGACGCTGACGCCCATCACGCGAGACCCCAACGGAACCCTCGCCCGTATCCTCTCGTTCATTCCCACGTTCACGCCGTTCGTCATGATGAACCGTTCTGCCGGTCCACCGGAGGTCTGGGAGTACGTCGTCACCACGGTCGAGTTGATGCTCTCCGTGGTCGTGGCGTTTTGGGCGGCAGGACGTGTCTTCCGCGTTGGAGTCCTGATGACCGGCAAGCCTCCTTCCCTTCGCGAGATCGTTCGCTGGGCCCGCGCCAGCGGCGGACGACGCCAGATCAACGCCCTCTGACGCCGGACCGGTTCGCGCCAACGTGTCGGGACGTGGAGAACGCCCCAGCCTGTGGTATCGTTACGATGCGATTCGAGCCGGTGTGGGTGAGGGAGGTTTCCATGCGTCTGACGAACGAGCAGATCGAAGAGTACGACCGCCTTGGGTTCCTGTTCTTCCCGGAGCTGCTCAGCAAAGAGGAAGTGGCGATCCTCCGCGAGGAAGTAGACCGGGCGATGGCGACGCCCGGAGCCTGGACCCAGCGCGATCGTGGAGCGACGACGACGGCGATGGCGCTCTGGACACAGCGGGGCGACTCCGCCTACGGGTTGCTGCCTGGACTGCCGCGAATCGTGGAGCCCGCTCGACAGTTGCTGCGCGAGGACGTGTTCCACTGGCACAGCAAGTTCATCTTCAAAGCGCCGCGCACGGGCGCGCCGTGGAAGTGGCATCAGGACTACGGTTACTGGTATGGAGATGGGTGCCCGACGGAGCGTCTTCTGTCGGTGATGGTCTTCATCGACGAGGCGCGGCCTGACAATGGGTGCCTGAACCTGATGGTGGGAGCTCACAAGCTCGGACGCCTCGAGCATGTTCCCATCGAGTCCGGCACGGACGGGAACCAACTCGGCATGCGCGACGATGCGGTTCGCTCCCTGGTCGAGCGCTATGAGGTCCGTGCAATGACGGGCGCTCCCGGCGGCGTCGCGTTCTGGCACTCGAACGTGCCGCACGTGTCGGCGGCGAACACGTCGGAGTACCCCCGGCTAGCGGTCATCGTCGCCTACAACGCGATGAGCAACGCTCCGGCAAGTGGCAAAGGCGCGGGCCAAGGTAAGCCGGAGCCCATCCGGACCGAATCGGAAGACGCCCTGCTCCGCTGGAAAGCGAGAGCCGGCAACGCCGCGTCGTAGCATCGGTACGCGCGGACAGATAGGTCTGGAGCGCGATGCGAGCGTCCAAGCAAACGCCCATGATGGAGCAGTACCTTCGGGTGAAGGCTGAGAACCCGGATGCGATCCTGTTCTTCCGCATGGGCGATTTCTACGAGACGTTTCTCGAAGACGCGCCGATCGTCGCCAAGACGTTGGGCATCACGCTGACGGCCCGCGACAAGGACGCGAACGGCGAACGGACTCCCCTCGCTGGCTTCCCGCATCACGCCCTCGACTCCTACCTCCACAAGATGATCCAAGCCGGCTACAAAGTCGCGATCTGCGAGCAGATCGAGGACCCCAAGTTAGCGAAGGGCGTGGTCAAGCGCGCCGTGGTTCGCGTCGTCACGCCCGGTACCGTCACCGACCCCAAGGTGCTCGAGATCAAGGCGAACAACTTCATCGTCGCAGTCTACGAGCACGACGGACGCCATGGGCTCGCGTGCGCCGACGTGTCGACGGGCGAGTTCTACGTGACCGAGATCGGTTCCGACCGACGTCTCATCGCGGAACTGAACCGGCTCGACCCGCCCGAGATCGTCGTCAGCGAGGAACTGCGTCGCGGCGAGCTACTGGAGTTCGCAGGTCGTCCGACTCAGCCCGTCGTGAACCGCCTCCCGGCTTGGAGGTTCGACCCGCCAACGGCGCGACGAGTCCTGCTGGATCACTTCCAGATGGTCTCGCTGGACGGATTCGGCTGCGAACAGATGCCGTCTGCCGTCGGCGCGGCGGGGGCCCTGCTCGCCTATCTCAAAGACACGCAGAAGGACGCGATCCACCACGTCGTCGCCATCGAGACCTACTCGACCGAGTCCTACATGACGCTCGACCCGGAGACTCAGCGGAACCTGGAGCTCCTTCGGTCGATGCGCGACGGCTCGACGCACGGGACGCTGCTCGCGGTGCTCGACGCGACCCTGACGGCGATGGGCGGCAGAAAGCTGCGGCAAGCGCTCCTTCAGCCGCTGCTCGACGTCCGCGAGATCCAGGCGCGGCTGGGTGCCGTCGAGGAACTTCGCGCGGACATCCACCGTCAAGAGGACCTGCGCGAGCTCCTCGACGGCGTGCATGACATCGAGCGCCTCATGGGGCGCATCGGTCTCGGCACGGCGAATGCGCGAGACTTGCGAGGACTCGGACGGTCGCTCGCCGTCTTGCCCGTGCTGCGGCAGATGTTGTCCACATGCTCGTCGAGCTTGCTGACCACGCTCCACGAGCACCTCGACACGTGCGAGGATGTGTCGGCGCTCATCGAGCAGGCGATGCACGAGGATCCGCCGATGTCCCTCCGGGAGGGTCGCCTGATCCGCGACGGATATCACCCCGGCTTGGACGATCTGCGCGACGTGATCGCCCACGGCAAGGAGCGCATCGCCAGTCTGCAGGAGTCGGAGCGCGACCGAACCGGCATCGCGAGCCTCAAGATCGGCTTCAACCAGGTGTTCGGGTACTACATCGAGGTGACCAGGGCGAACCTAGCGAACGTTCCTGCCGAATACATCCGCAAGCAGACGCTGGCGAACGCCGAGCGCTTCATCACGCCGGAGCTGAAGGAGTTCGAGGAGAAGGTGCTCACGGCAGAGGAGCGCATCCTCGATTTGGAGTACGACCTGTTCGTCCAGGTTCGCGATGCAGTGCGGGAGCAGGCGTCGCGAATCCAGCGAGCGGCGAGCGTCGTGGCGAACGTCGATTTCCTGTCCACGTTCGCGTTCGTGGCGGCGCGGAACAACTACGTCAAGCCCGATGTCGATGGCGGCGACGTCATCTACATCAAGAACGGTCGGCATCCCGTCGTCGAGCAGCTCGTGACCCACGAGGGCTTCGTCCCGAACGACACGTATCTGAGCGCGCGCCAAGAGCCGCTGCACATCATCACCGGGCCCAACATGTCCGGGAAATCGACGTACCTCCGGCAGGTCGCCCTCATCGCGCTGATGGCTCAGATGGGGAGCTTCGTCCCCGCCTCCGAGGCGCATATCGGCGTCGTGGACCGCATCTTCACCCGCGTTGGGGCGTCGGACAATCTCTCCATGGGTCAGAGCACGTTCCTCGTCGAGATGAACGAGACGGCGAACATCCTGCACAACGCGACGTCGCGCAGTCTCGTGATCCTCGACGAGATCGGCAGAGGAACCAGCACGTTCGACGGGCTCAGCATCGCGTGGGCGGTCTCCGAGCACATCCTGCGGGAGCTCGGCGCCAAGACGCTCTTCGCCACGCACTATCACGAGCTGATCGAGCTCGCAGACCGGTATCCGAGGGTGCGCAACTACAACGTCGCGGTTCACGAAGACGACGAGAAGGTGACGTTCCTGCGCAAGGTCGTCGAAGGCGGCACGGACCAGTCGTACGGCATCCACGTCGCGCGGCTGGCGGGTCTGCCGGAAGCCGTCGTGCAGCGGGCGTGGGAAATCCTCGGCATCCTGGAGAGGCACGACATCTCGGTCGGTGACAAAAAGGCGCCGCGTGCCCGTCGGCGGCTCCCCAAGCGCAACGTCACCGACGGCGGATTGCAGCTCTCACTGTTCGGTGCGCCTGCATCCTCGACAGCGGACCCCGTACTCGAAGAGCTCCGCGAAGCGCTGTCCCGCCTGAACCCGGACACCATGACGCCCCTCGAAGCGCTGAACGCCCTCCACGGGCTCAAACGCAAGCTCGACGACGAGTCCGACTCGTGACGCGGGGAGCCGGTGAACCTTGACATGCCTCACGTCGCGGGATAGCATGAGTCTCGCAGTCTAGCGGGCTGCCAGAGGTTTCAGGTGGAGCCCGGCTAGGGCACCAGGAGTGGACGCATATGCACGCGATTGTCACCACCGGCGGCAAGCAGTATCGCGTCGCGGTGGGTGAGATGCTGGACGTCGAGAAGCTCGACGGCGACGTGGGCGACCAGGTCACGCTGAGCGATGTGCGGCTCGTGTCGCTCGATTCGGGCGAGACGAAGATCGGTACGCCGCAGGTCGAGAACGCCGCGGTCGTCTGCGAGATCGTTGCGCAGGACAAGAACAAGAAGCTGATCGTCTTCAAGTCGAAGCGTCGCAAGGGGTACAAGCGGAAGCTGGGTCACAGGCAGCCGTTCACGCGGCTCCGAGTCGAAGCGATCAACTCCTAGCTGTCCGGACCTCGGGAGGGAACCGAAATGGCGCACAAGAAGGGTCAGGGCAGCACGCAGAACGGGCGCGAAAGCCACTCCAAACGGCTTGGCGTCAAGCGCTTCGAGGGCGAGCAGGTTCGATCCGGGACCATCCTCGTCCGTCAGCGCGGCACGCGCTACCATCCGGGCGAGAACGTCGGCATCGGCGGCGACGATACCCTCTTCGCCAAGATCGACGGCGTCGTCCGCTTCGAACGCAAGGATCGCACGCGACGGCAGATCAGCGTCTACTCGGAACAGCCGACCGCGTAGGTCCGCGCGACACAACCACGCCTGCGGATGAGGGAGCCTCGTTGCGACGAGGCTTTCGTCTTTTCCGCGTCGGGACTCACCGATGATCGACATTGCCGAGATCGAAGTCCGTGGCGGCGACGGCGGCGACGGCTGCCTGGCGTTCCGACGCGAGAAGCACGTCCCGCGCGGCGGGCCCAACGGCGGCGACGGGGGCAAGGGCGGAAGCGTCATCTTCGAGGCGACCGAGTCGGTCTCCACGCTCATCGATCTGCGGTACTCGCAGCACTACGACGCGGGGAGAGGCGGCAACGGCGAAGGGAACCAGCGCCACGGAGCCGACGGTCAGGACACCCGCGTGCTCGTCCCGGTCGGAACGACCATCGACGACGTTGAGACCGGCGAACGCCTTGCCGACCTGTCGGAGCCCGGTTCCCAAGCCGTCGTCGCCCGGGGCGGCATCGGGGGACGAGGCAACGCACGGTTCAAGACGAGCACCTATCGGACGCCTCGCGTTCGCGAGCTCGGCGAGCCCGGAGAGGCGCGACGGCTGCGACTCGAGGTGCACCTGATTGCGGACGTTGGGTTGGTCGGGTTCCCGAATGTGGGCAAGTCCACGCTGCTCGCGCACGTCTCCGAGGCGAAGCCGAAGATCGCCGACTACCCGTTCACGACGTTGAGCCCGAACCTCGGCGTCGTCCGCCTCGGACTTGGCGAGAACATGGTCGTGGCAGACTTGCCGGGACTCATCGAGGGGGCTCACGAGGGAGCGGGGCTGGGCTATGATTTCCTTCGGCACGTCGAGCGAACGCGGCTCCTTCTCCACGTCCTCGATGGCGCCGCCGTCGAAGGCAGAGACCCGCTGCGCGATCTCGTCGTCATCAACCGCGAGCTTTGTGCGCATTCGGAGGCGCTGGCGCATACGCCGCAGATCATCGTGCTGAATAAGGCGGATCTGCCGTCGGCGCAGGAGAACCTGCCTCGTCTGCTCGACGCGCTGAGCGGGCGACCGGTTCACGTCGTATCCGGCGTCACCGGCGAGGGGCTCGACGCGCTGATGCGGCAAGCCTACGCACGGCTCCGACAGATGCGCGCCGTCGACGCCGCTACCTCCGACGACGCCGAAGAGCCCGTTCTGTTCCGCGAAGAGCGGCGGCGAGGCGTCCGCGTCAGCCGGAGCGAAGGAATCTACTGCGTGGACAGCGACGCGGCGCGACGCGCGGTCGTCATGACGGAGATGGGCAACGACGAAGCCGTCTGGCTCCTGCATCGCCGCCTGACGCGGATGGGCGTCATCAAGGCGCTGAAGCGTGCCGGGGCGAGAGAGGGCGACACGATCCAGATAGGGGACACACAGCTTGTCTTCTCAGCAGGGGATCACCCACTCACGTTCGCGGACTACCTGGCTTCGCGGCGTCAAACGCCTCGTCGTCAAGGTCGGAACGACGACGCTGACAGCGGGAACGCGGGAGCTGAGTGAGTCGCTGATCGCAGAACTGGCTCGCCAGATCGTCGCCGCGAGGCAACAGGGACTCGAGGTCATCCTCGTCACCTCAGGGGCGATCGGCGTCGGTTCCGGCAGACTGAAGCTCCGGTCACGACCGCGCGATATCGGATCACTGCAGGCAGCCGCAGCCGTAGGTCAGAGCCTGCTCATGCACACGTACGAGACGGCGTTCCGCGCCCTCGGACAGCCGGTCGCTCAGGTGCTCATCACTGCAGGCGACCTTCGCGACCGCCGACGCTATGTCAACTTCAGCAATGCCATCGCGGCGCTGTTCCGCTACGGCGTCGTGCCCATCGTCAACGAGAACGACACGATCTCGGTCGACGAAATCCGCGTCGGCGACAACGACACGCTCTCGGCGCACGTGGCGAACGCTTCGGATGCCGATCTACTGGTCCTGCTCAGCGACATCGAAGGGCTCTACACGGCTGACCCGAACACCCATCCGGGCGCGAGCCTCATTCCGGAAGTGGACCGCCTGACGCCTCAGGTCCATCGGATCGCCGACGGCGACCGCGCCAGCGGCGCAGGGCTCGGAACGGGACGACTGGCGACCAAGCTCCGCGCCGCCGAGATCGTCGTCTCCTCCGGCAAACCGATGGTGCTCGCGCGCGGCGGACGACCGAATGTCCTCACAGACATCCTCGACGGCGAAGAGGTCGGGACACTGTTCTGCCCATCGTCGACGCGCTTGGGTAGAAGGAAGCGATGGATCGCGTACACGCTGTCGCCGCGAGGCGCGCTGACACTCGACGACGGAGCGGTCCGCGCGTTGACGGATCGTGGCAAGAGCCTCCTGCCTTCGGGCGTTATCGCGGTTGACGGAACGTTCGCGTTCGGAGACCCTGTCCGCTGTCTGAGCGCCGAAGGAACCGAGTTCGCGCGTGGACTGGTCAACTACGCGGCAGACGAGATCCGCGCGATCCAGGGGAGCCGTACCGCTGCCATCGAGAGCATTCTCGGATACCACTTCGCCGACGAGGTGATCCATCGCGACAACCTCGTGCTCATCGACCACGCTGAGACGCCCGACGACTCAACGTCCGCTGATCCCGACTAGGGAGCCCTATGATGACGACCGAGACCCGTGTCCGCGAACAGGCGCTCGCCGCCAAGCGAGCCGCGCGAACCCTGGCTGCCCTCTCCTCGGCGACGAAGACAACCGCCCTCATGCGCATGGCTGAGGCGCTGACCGGCAACGTGGATGCTCTCCAGTCGGCGAATCAGCTCGACCTCGACGCAGGTCAGGCGAACGATCTCACCAAAGCGATGCTCGACCGCCTGGCGCTGACGCAGAAGGTCATCGACGGCATGGCGGATGGTCTCAGGCAGATCGCCGCGTTGCCCGACCCCGTCGGCAACGTGGACCGCATGTGGGTGCGCCCGAACGGACTTCGCATCGGGAAGATGCGAGTACCCCTCGGCGTGGTCGGCATCATCTACGAGTCGCGTCCGAACGTTACGGCGGACGCAGCCGGGCTCTGCATCAAGTCGGGGAACGCGGTCGTGCTGCGGGGCGGCTCCGAGGCGATCCACTCGAACACGGCAATCGTCCGGCTGCTGCGTTCCGCCGCCGCCGAGTCCGGACTGCCCGCAGAGGCGATCCAGATCGTCGAGACGACCGACCGAAGGGCGGTCGGCGAACTGCTGAAGCTGGACGACATCATCGACGTCATCGTGCCGCGCGGCGGCAAGGGTCTGATCCGGTTCGTCATGGAGAACTCGACGATCCCAGTCGTCAAGCACGAGGACGGCATCTGCCACACGTACGTAGACCGCCGAGCGAACCTCGATATGGCGGAAGGTATCGCGTACAACGCGAAAGTCCAGAGACCTTCCGTCTGCAACGCGATGGAGACGCTTCTGGTGCATGCCGACGTCGCGGATGAGTTCCTGCCGCGCATCGCGGCGCGGCTCACCGCTGCCGGCGTCGAACTGCGCGGATGCGAACGGACACGCCACCTCCTGCCGGAAGCCGCCGCCGCGACCGAAGACGACTGGCGAACCGAGTATCTCGATCTGATCCTCTCGGTACGGGTCGTCGACTCGCTCGACGACGCCGTGGCTCACATCGAGGAGTACGGTTCCCACCATTCCGACGCCATCGTGACCGACGACTACGAAGCCGCACAGCGGTTCCTCCTCGACGTCGACTCCGCCACCGTCTACGTGAACGCCTCGACGCGCTTCACCGATGGCTACGAGTTCGGTCTGGGCGCGGAGGTCGGTATCAGCACACAGAAGCTGCACGCCCGGGGTCCCATGGGCATCGACGAGCTGACGACCTACAAGTACATCGTCTACGGATCGGGGCAGGTGCGCGGCTGATCCCGCCGCGCCGGTCCGCCGGACCACTGCCCAAAATGTACGCAACCCCCCGCTGACATATTCAGCATGCTCAGGCGTAGAGCGCCCGCACTTCGGCGGGAATGACGACCGAATATGCCTGTCGGAACCCGTCCCGCCCGGGATCGGCTCCCCTGCGCGCACTTGGCACACCGCTTGCTGTGGCACGCCCAAGGTACGTCGGCTCACCATCTGCTCTGCGCACATCGGCTCGCGATGTGCTGACGACGACTGAGGGGCATTCCATGCAAACAGCGCGAATCAAGGCGGCACGCCGAGGTTTCGGGATCGCACTGACCGTAGCTCTGCTACTTGGGGTCGTCGACCCGCTGGTGATCGTTTCCGTCGCTCAGAACGTCGAAGCCTCGAAGGAGCCCACGACCGCCACAGCCGATGCGATCACGACGGACGAAGCCGAAGACGGCGTGCCAGAGAACGTCCAGGCGTTCGTGAAGGAGAGCCTGCAGGGCGAAGGCGACCACAGCTTCTCCGATTTTCTATGGATGGGAATCGCGGGATTCCTCGTGTTCTTCATGCAGGCGGGGTTCGCCTTGGTCGAGAGCGGGTTCACCCGGTCCAAGAACACCGTGAACATCCTCATGAAGAACCTGCTGGACTTCTGTCTGGGATCGATGGCGTTCTGGGCGGTCGGTTTCGGGATCATGTACGGGTCAAGCCAAGGCGGGTTCCTGGGAACGGGGCGGTGGTTCCTCTCCGACGCCGTCGGCGCCGATGGTTCCATCAACAACTGGGAGTATATGGAGTGGTTCTTCCAGGTCGTGTTCGCGGCGACATCCGCCACAATCGTCTCCGGTGCGATGGCGGAGCGCACGAACTTCAAGGGTTACCTGATCTACAGCGTCGTCATCTCCGCGCTCATTTACCCGATCCAGGGGCACTGGATCTGGGGCGGCGGATTCCTTGCCAAGCTGGGCTTCCATGATTTCGCTGGCTCCACGGTCGTTCACTCGGTCGGTGGATGGGCGGCTCTCATGGGCGCGATCCTGTTGGGACCGCGACTCGGCAAGTTCGACAGCAAGCGGAACCCGCGCGTCATACCGGGTCACAGCATTCCGCTCGCGGTGACAGGCGTTTTCATCCTGTGGCTCGGTTGGTTCGGGTTCAACCCGGGCTCGACTCTCGGGGCGAGCACGTCCTTCGCCCGTATCGCGGTGACGACGAATCTGGCGGCTTGCGCCGGCGGTCTGGCGGCGATGTTCTTCGCATGGGCGAAGGTGAAGAAGCCCGATGTCGGCCTGACGCTCAATGGCGTTCTCGCCGGCCTCGTCGCCATCACAGCACCGTGCGCGGTCGTCTCTCCAGGGTCGGCGATCATCATCGGGGCTATCGCAGGCGTCCTGTGCACGCTCTTCGTCGATATCATGGAGCGGACCTTCAAAGTGGACGACCCTGTGGGCGCGTTCGCGGTCCATGGCGTCAACGGCGTGTGGGGCACGCTCGCTGTGGGTCTGTTCGCCGCGGACCCGTTTGCTTCCGCGACCGGCGTGAAGGCGGGCTTGCTGTTCGGCGGCGGACTTGCCCAGCTCGTCTCGCAGGCGATCGGAATCGGTGTCGTCGCGGTCTGGACGCTCGCCACGACAGGCATCCTCTTCGGCGTCCTCAAGGCTGCGGGCTTGCTGCGCGTGTCGGCTGACGAGGAGATGGAGGGTCTCGACGCGGGCGAACACGGGACCCACGCCTACCACCACGACGATCAGACGGGTAGAAGCATCGCGTTCGCGGGGGAGGGTGACTAGAGACCTGGCGGAATCCGGTGGCCGCCGATAATCCTCCCGGCGGCGCAGAGGGCCTCGCGGCGAGTGGCGCCAGAACATCCCAGCGCCTCTCGCCGTCGAGGCTTTTCTACACTCCCCGGATGGCGGCGATCAGGTTGCGGTAGTAGTGGACGATGCCAGCGGCGTCAACCATGGTCGCGACATACTGCACGCCGATTGAGATGAGCCATTGCGCCATTTCGGCGTCGCGGGCGTAGGAGCCGACCCACCGACCCGCTGCGCGCGCTTTGCGCGTGCACTCGACGAGCGTGTCCCGAACCCGAGGGTGGTCCACTTGACCCGTGATGCCCAAGGACTGGGAGAGATCGTAGGGCCCGAGAAAGATGACATCGATTCCATCGACGGTGAGCACATCGTCTAGGTTTTCGACCCCACCGACGCCTTCGATATGCACGATCACGAGCTGCTCGGAGTTGCATGCCTCGGTGTGATCTCGCGAACCGATGTAGCCTCCAGCCCGTGTGAAGATCGACACGCCGCGCTCCCCTCGCGGAGC
This sequence comes from Candidatus Poribacteria bacterium, assembly GCA_016866785.1. Classification (NCBI taxonomy): domain Bacteria; phylum Candidatus Poribacteria; species Candidatus Poribacteria bacterium. The sequence continues at coordinate 12,713 of VGLH01000054.1, read as the reverse complement.
GTACTTCGCAGCCCGGACCGTGCGCTCGGCGTCCTCGCGCGATCCGCACTGCGGAACCTGGACGCCCCCGGCTCCGATGTCGAGAGCGCGGAGGATGAGGTCGGGCTGGTTCTGGCTGACCCGGATGATCGGCGTAGCGCCGCCGCATTCCGATCCCCGGATGAGATCCTCGCAGGTCTCGATTGTGATGGGCCCGTGCTCGGTGTCGAGAATGACGAAGTCCAATCCCGATACCGCCAGCGCCTCGACGACGGTCGAATTCGGGACGAGACAGAACGTACCGATGACCGTCTCGCCATTCGCCAGTTGCCGCTTGAGTCGGTTTGCTTTCATCCCTGTGCTTGCTCTTTCTTGCGGCGGCGTCCGCCAGCGGTCCCAGCGACCGGAGCAGCAGATCGGGCGAGCGAGCGATCCACTGCCGCCTCGAACCGATCGACCTCGCGCCGGATCGTATCGAGGCTTCCCGTCCAGAACTCGCTGGATCGTATGTCGATGCCGAACCGTGACGCCAGCTCCGCCGCCTCTTCACTGCCCGTGGCGAGCAGGAGCGAGTCGTAGTCGCGTCGGAAGGAACCGGGGTCCTGTTCGTATCGGCTGTATAAGCCGAGCCCGAATAGAAGACCGAACATGTACGGGTAGTTGTAGAACGCGGGACCGTAATAGTGGGGCTTTGCCGCCCACATGTAGGGGTGTCGCGCGGCGGGATCGAGCACCTCGCCGTAGGTCTTCGCCTGGGCGTCCGTCATCATCTCCACGAGCTGCGAGACGGGTACGTCCTGCCGGCTTCGGCGCTCGAACAGTTCCTGCTCGAAAAGGAACCGGCTCGCGATGTCGACAACCTGCTGCACATGGCTCTGGAGGGTCGAGTCGAGCATCACCAACTCATCGGTGTTGCTGGTATGGTCGAGGACATGCTGGCGGACCAGAGTCTCGCAGAAGATGCTCGCGGTTTCCGCGAGCGTCTTGGGGTACTGCCGCTGTAGGGGCCGGAGCTCGCTCAACACTGCCGAATGGTAGGCGTGTCCTAGCTCGTGGGCGAGTGCGGTGATGGTGGTCGCCGTCGGACGGAAGTTGATGAGGATCCGGGACTCGTCGCGGCGCAGACCTACGCAGAAAGCCCCGTCTTGCTTGTTGGGTCTTGACGACGCGTCGATCCATCGTTCTCGAAAGGCACGAAACGCGAGATCGTGCAGGCGAGACGAGTACTGGGCGAAGCCCTCGAGCACCACCTCCGAGGCTTCGCTGTATGTCCAGGAACGGTCGCCGTCGGCAACCGGAGCGCTCAGGTCGTACCACGCAAGCCGCTCCACGCCCAGCGACCGCGCCTTGGCAGCCAGATACCGATGGAAGTGCGGGAAGTAGCTCGTCGCCGCGTCCATCATGGCATCCAGCGACGCTCGGTCGATATGGTTCTCGAACAGCGACTGATCCAGTGCGGACATCCACCCCCGCCGTCTGGCTAGGATCGTCTCCTCGCCCTTGATCCCGTTCAGGGCGGCGGCAATCGGAGCCGCATGGTGCTCCCACGCCTCGATCTCTGCCCGGTACGCATCGCGGCGCAACGCGCGATCCGGGTGCTGGGACATCGCGCGTATGCGACTCATCGGCACCTCGTCCGGCTAACTGTCGAGGTGGTAGCGGACCCGCATCTGCGAGGCGACGGATCGGTACAGCTTCACCCAACTGCCGCTGCCGGTGAGAGACAGTTCGGATGCGAGCTCCTCTTCGCCCGAGCTCATCATGTGCGCCGCATTCACCCTCGCCGTGCGGAGCATCATCCGATGGCTAGCAGCTTGCTCCGACCTCGATATCAGTGACTCGGTGTTGAGCGAGCCCAACCACGCCGACTGTCGTGTCCCGACGATGGACAACCGCGACGACAGCCTCTGGAACCGGCTCCATGCCGCCTGGGCTGCGTCGTCGCGCGAATCCGTCGTCAAGTGGCAGTGGATGTAGGCTGCCAGCGTTCGGGCGCGATCGAGAATCTCGTTGTGCTCGGTGACCAGGTGCTCGAAGTCCGCCACTACAGCGGCGGTCGTGCGGACCCGCTCGCGAGCGCCGATGCCGCGTTCGTCCAGAAACCGAATGAGCGCCTCGATGCGGTTGGAGACGGTGGCGAACTCGCTCTCGAACGGACCCGAGCCGAGACCGGGGAATACGGCCGCCATGTCCCACTGAGACGTGTCGCCAACGATGGCTTTGTTGTCAGATCGATCCGCCAAGCCCAGGAACTCCCTCAATCGCTGGGATCACGCCACCGACCCGATACGGTACCCGCGTCACGCCCACAGACTGCTTGACTTCCGCGCCCGAGCCACACTAGAATCATCTCACGCCTTGGAGCCGATCCCAAGCCGGGATGTCGGAATTGGCAGACGAGCTAGATTCAGGATCTAGTGGGCGCAAGCCCGTCGGGGTTCAAGTCCCCGTCCCGGCACCACGCTTCGTCCCCGATTCGCTCTCCTGCTCGCCTGATTGCGCACTCCGAATCCGTCGCTGCAGTTCCCGTACAGCTCCGGCGTGCTGCCACGCCCCGGTTCCACCGGCAAGCGCCAGGGCGGAGCGGCACATCGAAGCGGCATCGGACACACGTCCCTCCGCGAACGCAGCCTCCGCGCAACGCCAGAGCGCCTTCAGAGCGGATTCGTAGTGGTCGATCGCCCGAGCCGGCACAGTCGCCTGCTCACATCCATTTCCAGCGCGCCGATAGGCGTCTGCGGCGGCAGTGAGGTCCCCGCTTGCTTCGAACGCCCTTGCAGCCCCGGCATAGCACGCGACGCTCTGCAAGAACCACCTGGCGGCGCGATGCGTGTTCCCGGCGGCGGCGGCTGATTCACCGGCGCTGCGAAAGGCATCCCCAGCTTCGACTGACCGTCGATTCTTTTCTAGACGAGCGGCTGCCTTCGCCAGCTTTCGGGCGTTCTGCCGGTATGCGCGACGTGTAGCCCACGCTCTGCCGTGGGATTGGTTTGAGCGAGTCGTGGTCTCCAGTGCCGCCGAGTCGGACTGCCGATGTCTCGTATCGGTACGGAAACCTGTTTCTCGGCGAGTTCCGTGTTCTGTCGCCGGTTGCGGAACCGGCTCCTGGGCGACGGCTTCGACAGGCGGCGGCGAGCACATTCGGCGGATCGCGTCGACCAACCCATCTGCCAGGACTCCGGTCGCCGAAGCCGCTTCGATCTCACGCAAGGCTTGCTCATGGGAGCCCTGATGCGCCAAATCGGCTGCAGCCTGAAGGCGCGTCGCGGCAGTCGCGATCGCTTCGGTGTCAGACTCCGCCTTGAGCCGCTGCCGTTGCTCGAGCGCGGACGCCTGACGCATCCAACGCGCGGTCGAGGCTGGGATTCGGAGATGACGCCGCGTCTCCTCGATGGCGGTCTCGAGCTGCTCGACGGGAGTGCCGTTCATGAGTCGCTTGGCGCCCACTCGTTCGTACTCGGATTCCCGTATCCGATTGATGGCGACGAGCAACTGATCCGTGTCGTAGACGCGATCATGGGGTTCGGGGCGCAGGCACATGCTGACGATCTCGCGTGCGGGCTTCGGCACGATGCTGGGCAGCTCAGGCGAGATGGTTTTCTTGGCGTCGCGGACCTCATCGTGCGTCGTGCCCGGGTAGGGGAACGTCCCGGTCAGCATTTCCCAGAATAGAATCCCCACGGTGAAGATATCGACGCGATGGTCGTGTTGACCGTCGTATTGTTCCGGCGCCATGTATCGCCGTGTCCCGGCGAAGGTCGAGGCATAGTCGTAGACCGCATCCCGGACCTGAGCGACACCGAAGTCGGACACCTTCGATATGCCGTCCGCGTCGATGAGGATGTTCTTGGGCTTGATGTCCCGGTGGATCACGTTCTGGCGGTGAACGTGGGCGAGGCCCGAGCAGATGTCGGTGAGAATGCCCAAGCATTCGTCGAACGGAAGCGGAGCCTGTTGGAGCTTCACATGGAGGCTCCCGTTCGGCACGTACTCCATGACGATATAGGCGACGTGTTCGTCGTCTCCAGGCTCAACCGTATGGATGGACACGATGTTCGGGTGCTGCCACGTCCTGCCCATCGCGCCGATTTCCGAGACGATGTAGCGGTAGGAGTTCTCGTAGACGTCGCGGCGAAGCGCCTTGATCGCGACTCTGCGATCGCAGCGCAGCTCCAACGCGCGGTACACGGACGAGAACGAGCCGCTTCCGATGAGCCGCTCGATGCGGTACTTCTCGCGAAGGAATGGATTGTCGATCATCAGCTTGGGATCCGCCCAGCGGACGGGAAGCGCACTCTCGGCAGCGACATGCATCCAAAGGCTAACACGGTCGGCATGGGGCGTCAATCGCCATCCGACGATGGCAGGGCTGTTTCATGAACGGACCGCCTGATCCCGAATCGGGTCAACCCAACGGGTCATTCCCGCGAGCCCCGCCTTCGCGGGGCCAGGAAGCGGGGATCCAGGGCTCTGGGCTCCCGCTTTCGCGGGAGCGACGGAGCGGAAACGGTGGCTCCACGGACGGCTGGTGTCCCGTCGGAGCAGTGGACGTTCGTCTGGACCCCGCCGTGCGAGGATCGAGGGGCTTCATGAAACAGCCCTGCGACGATGGCTTGCGCAGTTCCGACGGGTCCACATCCCTCAAGAGACCGGGTGATTCCGGGCTGAATCCGCACCTGCGCTCGGTCCCCGAGTATGGCGATCGGCACTGCCGAGAAGGGCAACGCGATCCGGCGATCGCATGTTCAAAGGCATATCCTGACCCCATCCACCCAACGCCGGACGTGTCGAGGGCGATGCCTGTTCCCCGTGCCAGATGCGCGGGTTCGACACGGTCTGCTCCGACCAGCTCAGGCGTGCGACGGCGGCCCGGCAACCGTTGATGGAACGGTTCCATCGGCGTAGACTGCGGTCGAACAGGTTCGGACCGGAGCTTCCACACAGGAGGAACCATCGTGTTGGACGATCTGTGCCGCCTGCGGCCAGGAACGAGCCGCCGCATCTCGAGCTGGGACAAGTCGGGACGGAACGGCGACGCGTGGCCCATCCCACCTGGCGAGACGACCACGCTGGCTGAAATCGACGGAGCCGGCATCGTGCGTCACATCTGGGTGACGGTCGCAGCAGAGGACCCGCTGTACCTTCGGAAGACCGTCCTCCGAATGTGGTGGGACGGACAGGCGCATCCGAGCGTCGAGACGCCGCTGGGCGACTTCTTCGGTGTAGGTCACGCCCGAGCCACGTCCTACTCGTGCGCGCCTCTCAACATGTCGGCGAACGTCCAGAACGAGCAGCACGCGGCGATGAACGCCTACTTCCCGATGCCCTTCGCCAAGGGCGCGCGCATCGCCGTCACCAACGAGAGCGACAAGCCCATCCGGTCGTTCTACTTCTACGTCGACTACGATGCCCTGCCGTCCGTCGGCGACGACATGGCGCGGTTCCACACCCAGTGGCGCCGGGAGAACCCTTGTCCGCGCGCCGCGACGCTCGATTCGTCAACGCCCGACGTCAACCTGACCGACGCCGAGAACTATCTGTTCTTCGAGGCTGAAGGGCGGGGACACTACGTCGGCGTGAACCTGAGCATCCACAATCTGATGGGCGGATGGTGGGGCGAAGGCGACGACATGATCATGATCGACGGCCAGAAGTGGCCCCCCGATCTGCATGGAACCGGCAGCGAGGACTACTTCTCGCAGGCGTGGGGTTCGCAGCCGCACAACACGTTCCCGTACTGCGGCGTCTCCTACCACAGGGGCCCGCACAACGGGTTCAACGAGAAGATCACGGTCTATCGCTACCACATCTGCGACCCGGTCGTCTTCACGAAGTCCATCCGCGTCAGCATCGAACACGGACACGCGAACGACCGGAGCGACGACTACTCCTCGACCGCCTACTGGTACCAGACGCTCCCGAGCAAGCCGCTCCTGCCGCTTCCGAACGTCGAGGATCGGCTGCCGCGAGCGGACGTCACGCTCTACCCGATCGATCTGCCCATCCCCGTGACGGATCGCGGACGGAGCGGAAGCCCCATCAGCCCGGCGAAGTGGTCGCCGAAGTAGGCAACCATGCCCAACGCCCGACGGACGCTCCGGCGTCCGTCGGGCACCGATGCTCGTTACGGACTGGAAACGACCGGTTCCGGCGTCGTGAACCCGTGGAACCGGGGCTCCGCAAAGGCGAGCCGGCGCGCCATCGTGTCCATCGCCGTCGCGCTGTTGTCGATCAGCACGACATCCCTGCCCAGGCGGGCTCCCGCCTCGCCTAGCGTGCCGCTTCCAGCGAACGGGTCCAGCAACCGACCCTCCGGCAGGCTGTGCACCTTGACGATCCTCGTGACAATGCCCAGTGGCTTCTGGGTCGGGTAGCCCGTCTTTTCCTTCCCGGTCGGGCTGACGACGGTGTGCCACCAGACGTCGGTCGGCATCTTGCCGCGCGTCGCCTTCTCAGGACCGACCAATCCAGGAGCCATGTACGGGATGCGGTCGGCTTCGTCCAGGCGGAACACGAAGTCTGACGGGTCCTTGGCGTACCACAGGATCGTGTCGTGCTTCGGCGACCAGCGCTTGGTGGAACGCGCGCCGTAGTCGTACGCCCAGACGATCTCGTTGATGAAGCTCTCGCGCCCGAACAGCAGGTCGAGGAGCACCTTGCAGTAGTGCGCCTCGCGGTAGTCGATGTGGAGGAACAGCGAGCCGTTGGGCTTGAGGATCCGTCGAATCTCGACGAGACGGGGTTCCAGGAAGCCCAGGTAGTCGTCGAATGCGTCGGCGAACGACTGGCTCCCCAGCTTGACGGTCCGGTACCGGTTCCCCTGGAAGCCCGTCCGGTCGCCTTCGTCGTCTCGCACCGTCCGTAGACGAGTTCGTGACTGCCGCTTGCCCGTGTTGAATGGCGGGTCCGCGTAGACGAGGTCGAACGAGGCGTCAGCCATTGCGCGAAGGATGGGCAGGTTGTCGCCATGGTATATGTCGATGCACGGCATAGTCCGTCACGCCTGAGAGCGAGAGAGCCGCGTTATGCGTCGGCGAACTTCACCGAGACGACCTTCGAGATGCCCGCCTTCTCCATCGTCACGCCGTAGAGCAGGTCCGCTTTCTCCATGGTCCGCTTGTTGTGCGTGATGAGGATGAACTGCGTCTCCTCGGCGAAGTCGCGGATGAGGTTGGCGAACCGAACGACGTTCGCCTCGTCGAGGGCGGCATCGACCTCGTCGAGGACGCAGAAGGGACTCGGGCGGATTTTGAACACGGCGAACAGGAGCGCGATGGCGACCAGCGAGCGCTCGCCGCCGGAGAGCATCGTGATCGTCTGAGGACGCTTGCCCGGGGGCCTGGCGATGATGTCGATGCCCGCTTCGAGGACGTCCTCGGCTTCGAGCAGACGCAGTTCGGTTTCGCCGCCGCCGAACAGTTGGACGAAAACCTCCTGGAAGTTCGCCTGGACGAGCTCAAAGGTCTCCATGAACCGCTCGCGGGAGGTCTCGTTGATCTTCTGGATCGCCTTCAGGATGGAGTCGCGCGCCTGCTCCAGGTCGTCCCGCTGGACACTCAGGAACTCCAGCCGCGTGCGGTGACCTTCGTATTCGTCGATCGCCATGAGGTTCACGACTCCCATCGACTCGATCTGAGCCTGGAGCTCGCGTACCTTCTCCGCGACCTGGAAGTCGTCACTGCCGACCATTGGATCGCTCTCGACGTCGGAGACGGCGATGCGGTACTTCTCCTGCAGACGCTCCGCGATGGCGCGCTCCTCCATCTGCATCTGCGTCACCGACACGTCGAGGTTGTGTCGGGTCTTCGCCAGCTTCTCGAGCTCGCGGCGCAGGCGTCGGACCTCCTTGTCCCGCTCCGCCAGAGACGCGACGAGCTCGCTGCGCTCCGATTCCAGCCGCACGACCTCCTCGGTGTGCTCGAACTTCCTCTGCTCCAGCAGCATGAAGCTCCGCTGCGCTTCGGAAACGCGGGTTTCCAGCTCTCGCACGAGGTCTTCGCTGTTCTCGACCGACTGTCGGTACTCCTCGATCGTTCGCCGCACCTCCGCAGCGTTGTCCTCCAGCGACGAGACGATCCCGGCGATCCCCTCGTACCGCTCGCGCGAGCTGGCGATCTGGACCTTCATCTCGGTGACGGACGCCTCGACCTCGGCGCGCTTCGTCTCCTCGCTCGTCACCTGCTCCTGGAGGCGGTCGGCGAGACGGTTCAGTGACTGACACTGCTTCTCGATGTCGTCGACCTTCTCCTTGACCTCGCCGCGCTCCCGCGTGATGTCTCCGGTCTCGACGGACAAGAGCTCCAGTTCGTGCTCGATGATCGAGAGCTCCTCGTCGACACGCTTCACGCCATCGCGCAACTGCCCGAGGTCTTTGACCGCTTCCGCGCGGCTGATCTCACACGCCTGGACCTCCGTCTGCGTGGTTGCCCGCGCCTGCTGCGCGTCCGCTAGGTCTTTGGCGATACGCGCGCGACGGGCTTCCTTCTTCGAGAGCGTGTCAGTCAACTGCCCGATGCGTTCCTTGAGGTCTTCGATCTCGCGCGGACGCTGGAGGAACCCCGACGACTGTTCGCGCTGCGAGCCGCCGGTCATCGCGCCACCGGGGTTCACGATCTCGCCCTCGAGCGTCACGAGCCGCATCCCGGTGCGTTCGCGACGCGCGATGTGGATCGCCGCGTCGAGGGTCTCCACGACCAACACGTTCCCCAGCAGCGACTCGACGGCAGGACGGTACTTCGGGTCGCTCGACACGAGGTCGGGCGCGTAGCCGACGACGCCGTCGTAGTTCAGGAGCTCGCGCTCCAAGCCGCGACGCGGACGCAAGATGTCCAGGGGCAGAAACGTCACACGTCCGGCGCGGTGCTGCTTGAGGAAGTTGATCGCTGTCTTGGCGTCGTCCGCCGTGTCGGTGACGATGTTTTGGATGCCGGCTCCCAGAGCGACTTCGATGGCTTGCTCGTAGTCCGGCTCGGTCCGAACGAGTTCGGCGATGACCCCGCAGATGCCCGGTAGGCGTTCTGGCTCCTGCTCGTGCACGCGCAGGATCGCGCGCACACCGAGGTAGAACCCCTCGTAGGAGCGCTGGAGCTCTTCGAGCGACTTCACGCGGGACATCGCCATCGCCAGCGTGTCCTGCTGACCTCGCATCTCCGCTTCGAGCTTGCGCACTTCGGTCTGCGCCGCTTCGATGCGCGTGTCGTAGTCGGACACGTTCGCCTTGTGCGCCGCCAACTGCGCGTTCAGGTCAGTGACTCGGCGCTCTGCCTCCTCGACCCGAATCTGCGCTTCCTCTTGCGACTTCTTCAGCCGCAGGATGTCGGCTTTGAGCCTACCTTCGCGGGAGCGGGAGTACTCGGCGCGGTTCTCCAGAGTCGCGAGCTCATTCTGAGATCGCGTGCTCTGGTTCATCAGCTCGATGACCTTCGCCTTGGACTCCCTGATCTTGGTCTCAGCTTCCTTGATCTGGCGCGACAGCTCTTCGAGGACGCGCATCCTCCCCTTGAGCTTGCCCTCGTCGAGTCCCAGAGCGATCTGCAACTGCTCGCGTTCGCGTTGGCGCTCGGCGATCTGCTTGCCGATCCGTTCGAGTTGTCCGTTCAAGTTCTCGATCTGCGCCGCCGTGTTCTGCCGCTGCTCGGCGAGGCTGAGCTGGCGTTCTTTGTAGAGCGCTATCGTGCTCTCGGTCCGCTCAATCTCCGTTTCCAGCTTATGAACCTGCGACTGCGCGCCGTTGATCTCGCGGTCGAGCTGCTCACGGCGCTCGGCTCCCGATGCCAGCGATGCGTCGAGCTCGTCGATGGAGGTCGTCGCGGACTGAACCGCCTCCTGAACCGCGCGGAACTCCTCCTCGATGCCAGCCAGCTTCGCGCGGAGCGAGTTCCATTGGCGTCGGGCGAGTTCGACTTCGAGAACGCGAAGGTCCGACTGCCGTTCCCTGAACTGCAGCGCCCGCGCCGCCTGCTGACGCAGCACTTCGGTCTCGCGCTCCAACTCGCCGATGACGTCGTTGATGCGGATCAGGTTCTGTTCGGTTTCGTCCAGCTTCTTGAGGGCTGCCTTCTTGCGGTACTTGTACTTGCTGATCCCCGCGACCTCGTCGAACAGGTAGCGGCGATCCTCCGGGCGCGTGTTCAGGATCAGGTCGATGTTGCTCTGCTCCATGAGCGAATAGGCGGACTTCCCGACTCCCGTGTCCATGAAGAGCTCGTGGATGTCTCGGAGCAGGCAGGCGGAACCGTTGATGAAGTACTTGCTCTCGCCGGTGCGATGGAGCTGGCGCGTGATCGTCACCACCGGCGAGTCGATGGGCAGGAGGCTGTCTTCATTGGAGAGCGTCAGCGCGACTTCGGCGACCTTCGCGGGCTTCTGGTCCGAACCGCCGTTGAAGAGCACATCCTCCATCCGGGCGCAGCGCAGAGACCGGGAGCTCTGTTCACCCAGCACCCATCGGATGGCATCAGAGACGTTGCTCTTGCCACAGCCGTTGGGCCCGACGATTGCCGTCGTCCCCTCTTCGAACGACAGTTCGACGGAGTCGGCGAAGCTCTTGAAGCCGCTGACTTTGAGCTGTTTCAGTCGCATCGGAGATCGCTCTCCATGGTCGCCGAAGCCAATGGCATGCCTCCCACGTTCGTCATAAGTCGTATGCCACGTGAGTCAAGCACAATCCCTGGGGCGGGGCGGATTCGCCAGCGCACGACCGATCCCGCGCGTCGAGTATCCGCTGGAACTCGTCGCCCGCCGCCTCCCTCCCTATCCCGATCTCCGGAGCCACGCGCACCAAGGTCCCGACCAGAGCTCGAACCATGCCGCGCAGAAACGCGTCCGCCGATATGGATACGAAGACGCGGTCGGCTTCGTTCCAGCACCGGCAGTCGGACACGTCGCAGAGGGTCGAGGTGCGACTGCTGCCCGTCTTGCGGAACGAAGCGAAGTCGCGGGTGTTCGGGACGCGCTGGCACAGGTCGTCCCAGACATCGACCGGAATGGGGCGCCGGTAGTGCCACTCGTAACGCGCGGACATGGTTGAGGGATCATCCCGGTTCAGCAGCGTGTAGACGTACGTCCTGCTCCGAGCGTCGAATCGCGAGTGGAACCGGTCGTGCACCTCGTCGACGCGCCGAATGCCGATGTCGCGCGGGAGGGCGTCGTTCAGCGCACGCTTGAGCCCGGCGCAGGGAATCGGAGACGACGTCACGAAGTTCGCCACCTGACCCAACGCGTGGACGCCGGCATCGGTTCTCCCAGCCCCGGTCAAGCGGATGTCCTCGCGAACGATGCGGGAACCGGCTCGCTCGATGACCGCCTGGATCGTCAGGGCGTTGTCTTGTGCCTGCCAGCCGGCATAGTCCGTCCCGTCGTATTCGATGAGGAGTCGGAGATTGCGTGGCATGTTCTTGGGGGAGCCGCCCCTTCCGGTCGGATTTCGGTGGCAAGTATACACGGACTCCGCGCGAGAAGCGAACCGTGTCGCACCGCGCGTTGAGCCCGACGAGCCGACTGGGTAGACTCTTGCCGTTCGTTGTCCGACGGTGATGGCACATGGGAGGCATCCGGTCATGTCGCGCGAGGCACGACTTCTCTCCGACGAGCAGATGCGAGGGTACATCCGGGACGGGTACGTGTCGCTGAGGACGTCCCTTCCACGAGAGTTCCACGATTCGGTCTACCGACGAATGCAGGACGCCTTCGACAAGGATGGGAACCCCGGCAACAACCTGCTGCCGAGAGTTCCTGAGGTACAGCAGGTCTTCGACGATCCGGTCGTACACGGAGCGCTCGCCAGCGTGCTGGGACCGACGTACCTGCTCCACGCGCACCGGCATCCCCACTACAACGCTCCGGGCAGCCCGGGTCAGACGATGCACAAGGACTCATGGGCGCGGCGTCACCACCGGACGCGGTGGATGATGGCTTTCTACTACCCTCAGGACACACCGGTGGAGATCGGGCCCACAGGCATCGTCCCAGGATCGAGCTACTACAACCAGCCGCAGCACGGACCCAACAACGAGGGCGAGGTGCCCGTCACCGGCGAGGCGGGCTCCATCACCGTCGTCCACTACGATCTGTGGCATCGCGGGATGCCCAACCGCAGTGACCGGACGCGGTTCATGATCAAGTTCCTCTTCACGCGTCTCGACGAACCGACGCGTCCCACATGGGACAACCTGACCGAGACCTGGGCTCCCGTGGACACGGATGAACCGCGCATGTGGCGGCACATGTGGCGCTGGCAGCGGGGCGAGGCGTCTCACGAAGCTGTCCATGGGACTGGCAACGGCTCCATCGGGGCGCTCGCATCCCAACTGGGCGCGGAGCCGGAGCGGGTTGCGTTCGACGCGGCGTACCGCCTCGCGGAACTGGGCCCCGAAGCGCTTCCATCGCTCATGGATGGATTGCGCTCCGAGTCGGGGTACGTGCGGCGGAACGCCGCTTACGGGCTCACCGCGATGGGCAGCCCTGCTGTGCAGCCGCTGGTCGATGCGCTGGAAGACGCTCGCGCCGAGGTCCGCGAGATGGCGGCGAGCGCCCTCCTCGACATCGGCTGGTCAGCTGAAAGCGCTGTCGGTGCCCTGTGTCGCTCCGCAGCGGACCCAGCAGTGACTGTCCGGCGCGTCGCCGTAGAAGCCATCGGAACCGCCGGTCAGCGCGTGTCAGACGGGGCGGTTGCGTTGGCGTCGGCGATGAAGGACGAGGACGAGTGGGTCCGCCGAAACGCCGCCCTGGCGCTG
>VGLH01000053.1 GCA_016866785.1 Candidatus Poribacteria bacterium | reverse complement strand
CGACCTCCTATACGCGCGAACACGCTCCCGTGGCAGCGGAAGCCATCGAGTGCAGCGTCGGCGTCGGCGGGCTCCACGAGCATTTCCTGGACTGCATCCGCAAGGGCGTGCAGCCGCCGCTGGAGAACGCTCATACGGCGCGGCATATCACCGAGATTCTGCTGGCGGGGCTCGAGTCGAGTGCCTCCGGCAAGGCGGTCACATTGACCACATCGGAATGACGAGACGCTCGCTGGATGGAGCCGTCTTGCTCGCAGAAGAAGAAAGGGATCGCCAGCGTGGGGCGTGTGACTGCTATCGCCAGATGTGATGTGCTGGACAGAGCCAAGCTCCAGGAGTTCCACCGCAAGCGGCGCGAGTGGCTCGAGTGGATCGATGGGCGGAACCGCCGCGCCATCTGGTGCCAAGTCCAGGACGTTTCATGGAACCTGACGCTCTATTCAACGGTCGTGGATCTGCTCGCGCACAGTGACCGGGAGCGCCCCGCCGACGCGTATCCGAACCCCTGGATCCTGCGCATGTTCTGCGACCAGTTCTACGTATCGCAGGCGCTTGCCATCCGGCGGCTGCTCGATCCTCAGCCGAAGAACACGCTCAAGGGCGTCATTTCGCTCCGACGACTGCTGGACGACATCAAGCAGCACCGATGCCTCTTCACACGTGAAGTCTATGTTGCACACGACGGGTTGCCGTACGACTACGTTCCCGTGCACGACAGGTGGCCGTTCTGCGGGGCGGAACCGGCTGGGGTCTACACGGCGCCGTGGCGTGATTCCGAGCTTGCTCACCAGGACTTCGACAGACTTGCCAGGTCGTCTCGTCACTTTGGCGACCTCGTCACCCAGGCCGGACGGGCACGTCGGCGCACTGAGCCTATCGACTGCGACTGGTTCAACTGGTTGGACAAGCTGCTCAAGTCGAAGCCAATCACCGATCTCGAGCAGTTCGTGAACAAGCACATCGCGCACACGGCAGATAACTTCAGTCGCCAGAGCCTCACGCGTGCACAGTCGAGACTAGGGCTGAATCAGCTATGGAAGTGCCTGGAACCGCTTTTCCAGGTCCTAAGCTTTGTCCACGGCAGTCTGCTTCAGGGCCCGGCTCAGGTCGACGTCGTGCCACATGTACTCGACGATCACCTGACGGGCTTGGATAAGCCGTGGGTTCATACCAGCGCGGTGCCTCAGGCCTGCCAGAGCTGGCAGAAGCACGCCAAAGCCTTGAACGACCTGTGGGGACGTTCAAACGCGCTCCCCCGACGGCGGTAGCCATGCCCATCGATCTTCGTTGACTGCACGACGCAAGAGGCTACTGAATCAGTGAGCACCTGCAAGGGCAGTTCACCAGGACGACAAGGAGCGCGAAGTGACGTTGACCCCAACAGAACGCGACCGGGGATCGCTCGACGAGGAGCGCCTGAGCCTCGTCGTGCAACTTGTTCGGATGAATGGCTACGTCCTGCTCGAGCGCATGCTGCCGGATGCGCTGGTTCGGGAGCTCCACGCGGCGTTCATGCGGTCATTCGAGGCGTACGTCGCGCGAACCGATCCCAATCGCGGCGCGAATCGGTTCCAGATGCATCTTCCGTTCATCGCGCCCTTCACGGACCCGCGCATCACGACACACCCGATGGCGCTCCAGGTCCTCGACGCGCTGCTTGGGCAAGACTGCGTGTGCCACTACTTCGCCTCGGATACACCTCTGCCAGGATCGGACTATCAGCGTGTCCACTCGGATATCCACGGTCTCTTCACGGACTGCCAGCCGTTGCCGACCTACAGCATCGTCATGAACGTGCCGTTGGTGGACTTCACCGTGGAGAACGGAGCCGTCGAAATCTGGCCCGGTGGGTCGCACCTCATGCCGACGGGCATCGACATGGCTGCCCTGGCGCCGCTGATGCACTCGGCGCGTGTCCTGATGCCCGCCGGTTCCTTGCTCATCCGCGACATGCGGATGTGGCATCGCGGAACGCCCAACACGTCGGACCACGCTCGGCCGAACCTGGCGTTCATCTACTCGAAGCATTGGCTGAAGACGCACTACCCTCCGATCTCCATGCCGCAGGACACGTATGACGGGCTGTCTGACCGGGCGAAGCGGCTCTTCCGGTTCGAGAACATCGGAGGCACACCGGTCAACCTGCCGTGAACGAGACCACCGACCGCAGACCCCTCCACGGGACGGCGCTGAAGCGGTTCGTGCGCGAGCTCGACCGGCCGAACGTCGAACTCGCCTTCGTGCTCCATGACGTCGAAGACCCGGTGAACGTCGGGAGCGCCTTCCGCATCGCCGATGCCAGCCGAGTCGACCGGATGCTTCTGACCGGCATCACGCCGCAGCCCCCTCATCGACTGATCGCAAAGACGGGTCGACACAAGGACCGTCGCGTTCGATGGGAGCACGACGCCGATGCCTCGGAGGCGCTGGCGCGGCTCCGAGACGATGGATTCGAGCGCATCGCACTAGAACTCACCGAGGATGCCTCTCCCTACGACGCCATCAGCTACCCCGAGCGAGTCGCGCTCGTCGTCGGGAACGAGGACCACGGCATCCCTCGCCGCATTCTGTCCTGCTGTGATCGCGTCGTCTTCCTTCCGATGTACGGCAAGGGCGCGTCGCTCAACGTTGCCGTGTCGCTGGGCATCGTCGCGTACCACGTCCTCCACGTGCGCGGGCACTGAGCCTTGGCTCGATCCTGTGCTATGGTGTACTGACCTGGAACCCCAACGTCGGAGGCTGCCATGGAAGTCACGACGACGATGCTCCTGTTCCGCCGGGATGACGGTCTCTCGGACGCCGAAGCGCATCGGCGGCTCGAAGCGCTGCGAGCGCAGTGTCTGACCGGCGGATGCCACGAAGCGACGCTGCTGTCGATACCGGAGTCGAGCGCGCCCGGCTTCGCCGATCCGCAGCCGACGCACGCGATTTGGCAGGCGTGGTACTCGGAGGGGCTCTACCGACAGTGGCGCGAGACGCTTCGAGCGCCGGACGGCGTTGCGCTGGTCAGCGTCCTCGAGTTCGTCACGCTTCGACCCGACTCGCTGTGAGCCGGCGTGCTACACGGTATGGAGGTCCCTCGATGCGCTTCGTGGCAATTGTCGCAATCAGTCTCGCAGCCATGCTGCGCGGCAGTCCAGGCTTCACGGCGGAGGATCCCATGTCCGAAAACACCGATTCGCGGATCAGCGTGTTGGACTACGGAGCCAAGGGAGACGGTTCAGCGGATGACACGTCGGCGTTCCAGTCGGCTCTGGACGCCATGGGCGCAGCCGGAGGCGGCATCGTCTTCGTGCCGCGCGGCAAGTACCGCTTCGACGGATCGTTGACGATCCCACGTGCCGTGACGCTGGAGGGCGTATTCGCTGCCGCACCAGCCCACGCCGGCATCCGAGATCGCAGCCCCGCGAAGCCAGAGTACGGCACGGTGCTGATGCCCTATGGCGGCAAGGGGAGCGAGGATGGGTTTCCCTTCATCACGATCCAGGAGAACGCCACGCTGCGCGGCGTGGTCGTCTACTATCCGGAGCAGCAACCCGCCGGAATCCCGACGCCGTACCCGTGGACGGTCGCGATGCGAGGCAACAACCCGTCGCTGATCGACTGCGAGCTGCTCAACCCCTACAACGCGGTGGACTGCTCGCACAACCAGCGCCACCTCGTTCGCAACGTGCAGGGACAGCCGCTTCGCCGTGGCGTCTATGTGGATGCCATCTACGACATCGGGCGCATCGAGAACGTCCACTTCAACCCGTGGTTCTCGATGGAGAAGGAGCTGTTCCAGTGGCAGATGGAGAACGGCGAAGCCTTCATCTTCGGCAGAACCGACTGGCAGTACGTGCTCAACACTTTCTGTTTCGGCTACGAGATCGGCTACCGGTTCATCCAAACCAAGAACGGCGTCTGCAACGGCAACTTCCTCGGGATCGGCGCTGACGACTGCTACGTCGCGCTCCAGGTCGATCAGTGCGCGCCGATGGGTCTGCTGATCACCAACGGGGAGTTCGTGTCGTTCCACGGTCCCGATCCCACGATGATCGTGGTGTCGGAGACGAACCGAGGCAGCGTGCGCTTCTCGAACTGCGCGTACTGGGGCCCCAACAACCAGATCGCCAAGGTCGCGGGCGGGGGAACCGTCGGCTTCTCCGACTGCACGTTCATGCAGTGGGATCGCGGCAAGGAAGGGCGCGCCGCGATCCAGGCGTCGGGCGGCACGCTACTCGTCCGGGGTTGCGAGTTCAGGACCGATGCCGCCCAAGTCGAGATCGGCGAGGAGGTGCGCCGCGCCGTGATCGTCGGCAACGTGTTCACCGGTCCAAGTCGGATCGAGAACCGCAGCTCGCACGCCGTCGAGATCGGTCTGAACGCCTCCACCGACTAGGCGTGGTTCTGCAGGTTCAAGGATCGACCGATGAGAGCTTCGCTGTTTGCCCCGCTGGCACTGTCGAGGAACCTCGCACGATGAGGAGAATCCGGCGACGTGTCGCCGTTGCGGCTTTCGCGCTTGTGATCGTGTCGCTGTCAGGCTGCGCCGTCGTGAGGATGGTCCTGCACGGGGGGTTCCGGCGTCCGGGCGTCGAGCTGACGAGCAGCCGCCTGACGAGCCTCGACTGGCATCGGGCAGACCTCGTGTTCGATGTGCGCGTCAGTAATCCAAACTCCGTCGGCATCCATCTGGCGTCGCTCGACTACAAGCTCTCGCTCAACGGCAACGTTGCCGTCCAGGGCGTACAGGACCAGGGAATCGACGTCGACGCGCGGGGCGAGAGCGTGGTGCAGGTTCCTGTATCGCTGGCATTCGACGACGTGTACCGCGCGTTCGCATCGCTTGGCAACGAAGAACGGTCGAAGTACGCATTCGAATGCGGGCTCGGCTTCCGCCTGCCCGTCCTCGGCAATGTGCGCATCCCGCTCCGACGCGAGGGTACGCTGCCGATGATCAAGCGACCTGCTCTGAGCATCGACCGCCTAGACATCAAGCGGCTGAACCTACTCGGAGCCGAGATGGCGCTCCGCGTGCGGGTCTTGAACCCGAACGCTTTCTCGGCACTCATCCGGCGATTCGAGTACGGACTGCGGGTCAACGGCAAGCCGTGGGCAACCGGTCTCCTCGACGATCCGACGGCGGTCGCCGAGCTCGGCGAGAGCGTCGTCGAGATCCCTCTCAAGCTGAACACGCTCCAGATCGGCATCGCCGCGTACCAAGCGCTCAGCAAGGAGGAGCCGCTCGACTACGAGCTCAATGGAGATATCGACTTCGCGACTTCGCTTCCCGAGCTACCACAGGCGAAGCTGCCACTGCACCTGGTCGGTCGCGTTGTGCCGTCGAGGAATGCCATGACAGCGCCATAGGGCGTACGGTCATGCTCTCACGCCGTCCCGGTCGGTCGTCCTCCGAGCTCGATGGCGCGTTTCCGGTAGTAGCGGTAGTTGTCGAGGGACACCTCCTCCGGCACGCCGTGGTCACAGGTCGGGATGTAGCCGCCGCGCGCGCGCATCGCTGGCAGGATGTACTCCAGCATGCGGTCGATGTCGCCCGTCGTCTTCGCCAGCACGCGCTTGTCGATGCCGCCCTTGATGACCAGGTGGGGATACCTGCGACCGATATCGACGACATCGCAGTCGGACGCGACCTCCATCGGACTCATCACATCCATGTCGATGTTCGCCATATAGACGGGGATCGCCGGATAGCAGTTCCCGTCGGTGTCGATGTGGACGTAGAGATGGCGGGACTTGTCGATCTGTCGCGATCTCAGGTTGGCGATGAGCTGCTGGTAGTACGGGAAGAAGAACTCGCCCATCATCTGCGGCGAAACGAGCAGCCCGTGGTTGTAGCAGATGTCCTCCGCCAGGAAGATTTCGTCGATGGTGACATATTCCTGGTGCCGCGCGATGACGGTGTCTGCCAGGTCGAACCACGCCTGCATGCACGAGTGGACGACATCCGGCATGTCGTACCAGGCGTACGGAAGCGCCTCGGGTCCGATCAGACTACGCAGGTACATGTAGCCGCCGACCAACCCCTGGCTGATCATGTAGCCCTGTCTCGCAGCCGCTTGCGCGCGCTCCATACGTTCCGGCAGGTTTTCGAAGCGCGATGACGTCGTCGGGTCCAGACGCCACGCGACGTCCTCTTCCCAGGTTCGCCGGTCCTTCACCGGATGATCGACGTACTCCGGCATGAATCCATTGCGCCGCCCGCGGAAGTAGAGGACATGCCTACCCGCGTAGTCCTGAACCAACTCGTAGTCGCCTCGATCTTCGAGTACCTTGGTCTCCCATGCCGGTGAGAACGCGGCTTCGCACCATCCGAGCTGCCCAAGTCCATGGCTGCCGATGGGTTCGTACTCGAACTCCTTCGCGAACGAGGCGTCTTGAGGCAGCCCCTGCTCGCGCCACCGGTCGATGCAGTAGTACCCGAACTCCGTGCGGATGAGCGGGAGCCCCGGCGTGATCGCGTACGTATCGCGCAACCGTCTCGCCGGTTCCGCCATCTGATCTCTCGGCAGCAGACCATGGATCCCGTCCATCTTCGTCGCGGCTTCGGACATTTTCGTGCCTTTCTGAACTGCGGCGCACGTTGACTGAATAGCCCACACGCGAGTCCCCGACAACGGGCCCGCGCCCAGGCGCATCGGCGCGACCGCATCGCGACGGACGAGGTGGTATGCTGTGCGCTCAGCAGACTAGAGGCGACCGCGTAGAGACATAGGAGTCGAGCTTCGATGAGCCGGACTCGGCGACCTCCCGGCATGGTCAGCGCTCGCTCCGTGCTCCTCGGCGCTTTGCTGATCCCTCCGACGAGCTACTTCTCCATCCAGACGCCGACGCCGACGACCGTGTCCGTGGTCTACACGTCGATCATGGTCGTGTTCGCGCTCGTCCTGCTGAACGGTGTTTTCAAGCGCCTGGTGCCTCGCGCTGCGTTCAGTCAAGGAGAGCTGTTGACGGTCTACGCGATGCTCAACCTGTCGACGGTGATCGCTGGGCACGACATCCTTCAGGTGCTCGCCCCGATTCTCGGTCACGCCTTCTGGTTCGCCACGCCGGAGAACGAGTGGCAGCCGCTCTTCTTCAGGCACATTCCCGCGTGGCTCACGGTGTCCGATCTTTCGGTCCTCCGAGGTCACTACGAGGAGGGCTACACGCTTTACGCCTCTCGTGTGCTCCGCGCCTGGGCGGGGCCCGTCGCGTGGTGGTCGTTGTTTCTCGTCGCGCTGATGCTCGCCATGCTGTGTCTGAACGCTCTGCTCGCGCGACAGTGGACGGCAGTCGAGAAACTGAGCTATCCGATCATCCAACTGCCGTTGCGCCTGACGACAGACGGCGGCTCGCGAGCCTTCCTCGGGAATCGAATGATGTGGGCGGGGTTCGCCATCGCCGGCGCAATCGATCTGGTCAACGGTCTCCACGACTTCTACCCCATGATTCCGCTGCTCCCCACTCGCACGGTCGAGCTCAGTCCTCTGCTCAAGGAGAAGCCTTGGTCAGCGATCGGCTGGACGCCGGTCTGCTTCTTCCCGTTCGCCATCGGGCTGAGTTTCTTCATGCCGTTGTCGCTCTCATTCTCTACATGGGTCTTCTACTGGGTGTGGAAGGCTCAGCTCGTCGTCGGCGACGTCCTCGGACTGCGGCAACTTCCAGAGTTTCCTTACGTGAAGCCCCAGGCATCTGGCGCATGGTTGGCAGTGGGAGCCTTCGCCGTGTGGAACGCCCGGCGACATTTGTCGGCAGTCGCGCGACATCTCACCGGGCGGAACCGGTTGGACGATGCCTCCGAGCCGATGCCGTACCGCCTGGCAGCGGTTGGTTTCGTCGTGGCATCGGTGTTCCTGCTCGGTTTCTGGGTGCGCGCAGGCATGTCTCTGTGGGTGGCGACGATCTTCTTCGCCGCGTTCTTCGGGCTGTCGCTGGCGGTCGTGCGCTTGCGCGCCGAGCTCGGGGCTCCGGTCAACGAGCTCTACAACGTGGGACCTGACACCATCCTGGTCAACACGTTCGGCGCGCGTGCCTTGGGTCCGAGGAACCTGACCGCGGTGACGCTCGGATGGGGCATCACGCGCGCCCAGCGATGCCACCCGATGCCCCACCAGCTCGAAGGCTTCAAGATGGCGGAACAGGTCGGGATGAACGCCCGGCGACTCGCCCTCGCCATGGCAATCGCCACGGTGCTCGGAACGCTTGCTGGGTTCTGGGCGTATCTCGATGTCCGCTACCGACAGGACTTCGACGGCGGCTTCGGTTGGGAGGCGTGGAACCGTCTCGCAGACTGGCTGACGTTCTCGCCGTCGCCCAACGCGGCTGCCATCGTCGCGATGTTCGTCGGGTTTGGCGCAGTGTCTGGGCTGAGTCTCTTGCGGTACCGGTTCGTATGGTGGCCCCTCCATCCGGTGGCGTATCCCCTCGCCAGCAGCATCAACTGGTCGGCGAGCTGGTTCTGGTCCTCCATCTTCGTGAGCTGGCTCGCCAAATCGGCGATCCTTCGCCACGGCGGTCTCCCGGCGTACCGAAGCTCCATCCCGTTCTTCATGGGGCTCATCCTCGGCGATTTCCTCGTCGGCGGCGCGTTCAACATCTACGGCGTTCTGACGCACATCCATACGTACACGTTCTGGCATTGAGTCTTCTCGCGAAGTATCATCCGCGACCTCGTGGTCCGGTTGAGGGTAACGCCGACACCGGGCTGAGGTGCGTCGAGATGGTGTCAGCAAGCAGGCGACCGGATGAGGGAGGCGACCGGATGAGGTACTCGCTTGTCTACGTGCTTCTGCTAATGGGTCTGGCGCTGGGGTGCGACTACGGGGAGGACGCGGAACCCGAGCGACAGACGGTCGAGCTCACTGCTGAGGACTTCAAGGATGTCCAGGACCCGAGGGCGTTCCTGATCGAGCTCCAGGCGAAGGGCGCGATTCCCGAGGCGGACGTGAACCGCGACGGCGTGGTGGATATCAGCGATCTCGTGATCGTCGCGCGCAACTTCGGGCTGGAGGTCGTGCTCGACGAGCCGCTCCCGGGTTTGCCGGTCGATACCGCTGGCTACGAGCGCTGGCTCCGTCTGAACGCCGAGCCGATCCCGCCACGTGCAGCGGACCCCCACAACGGCACCAAGAACGTCTACACGAACCAGCGACGTAACGTCATCGCGCCGGGCGGCAAGCAGGTGTTCCCGTATCCGGACGGCACGATCATCGTGAAGGATGCCACGCGACCCGGACGGGACTTCATCGGCTTGGTCGCCGTCATGTGGAAGGTGAAGGGCATCGACCCGGCGCACGGCGACTGGAGGTTCATCGAGTACGTCCGCGACGCGGCGGATCAACCGTTCCGCGAGATTGCGTGGGGAGCGACCTGCTGGGGCTGCCACTCGGGCGCTGTGGACACGGACTGGGCGTTCACGCGTCTGGACTAGTCCGCCTCTTCCGGCAGGAAGCCTGCGAGCGATGGGACGAGCTGCCACGGGGTTAGCCTGGACAGCCCAAACACCGACACCTGTCCGGGCGCGTACCGCTGCCGGACCTCGAAGTTCTCGAACGAGATGCCGCCCGGGATCTCCAGCGTGTTCGCCCAGTAGACGCGCCGTCCGTTGACGCGGACGCGCAGGTCGGGCTGCACATGCGCCGCCGGAACGCGCCAATACTGCGTCAGCTTGACCGACTTGTACCGCCACCAGGGATGGTCGATCGCCACGCTCGCCGGGTCTGATTCGTCCGAGCTCGCGACAACCAGCGCGTCGCCATTTGGCGTGCGGATCGTGTCGCTGAGGGGGTACGCGTCGCGCTCGACAAAGGCGTCGCCGTCATATCCGGCGTAGAGCTTCCGGCTGTCGATCACGCGATCCGCCAGCCAGAGGCGTCGAAGCCGTTCGTAGTTGCCCATCGTCGCCGTCAGTGTGTGCTCCTCGATAGGCGCGCTGTCGTCGTGGTGGAATACCTGGAACGCGACCTCGTCCGGCGCATGGCTCGACATGGTCGCCAACAGGTAGACGTGCGCCCCGTTCGCGGTAAAGGGCTCCACTTCGATTCGGACGGTTAGGCGGTCACCCTCCAACGTTCCGCAGACGTCGCCGACTGCCGAGAGCCGCTTGCCACGAGCCGGTGCGTCGAGCATGCTGGGCTCCAACTCGCTGAACGCCATGCGTTGGAACCGCGAGCCGCCTCCCGCCACGACGGGTTCGATGGCGACGAAGTTGATGAGCTCCGGCTTCTCCGTCTCAGCGTTCCAGATGCCGATCCGAACCAGCCCGCGAGGGCCCGGCATTCCGCCGTCCGACGGGATGCCGAACACCACGCCGTCCGTTCGCCCCCACACAAGCGCTTCGCTGTCGGACACGGGACGTATCCAGCCGCTTGTGGGAGACGCCGAACCCATCGCAGCGGCTGCGAGCAGAAACCAAGTTGCCATGCAGAATGCCTCGTGCGAGCGTCGCGAACATCGCCTGCGCACCGATTATCGCGCGCGCCATGCGATGCGGCAATCGGAGTACTCCGACGCGCAGGAGAGTCATCTGCCACCCGTCCGGTAACGGGCTCGCGCCGCTGTGCTATACTCCGCGCCCAGTACGGCATCATCCCGCGAATGACAGGAACGCCCCATGCGACTAGGTCTGCGCACCCCGATACCGGACGGCACGTTGCGCGAGAAGGCGATGTTCGTGCGGCGGGCTGGCTTCGGCGGGATCGAGCTCGGTCCCGAATACAACGACATGCCCACGGATGACATTCTGCGCGAACTCGACGGAACCGGCGTCGGCGTGTCTGCCATCGTGGGAACCGTGAAGCTGCTCGACCCGGACCCCGCCGTTCGCCGCGATGGCGTGCGCCGGGAGCACGATCGACTTCGCGTCGGCAGGGACCTGGGTGCGTCGGCGATGGTCGAAGTACCGGTGTTCGGACGCCCCCGCTTCGACGATCTGCCAGCCGGGAAGTCGCCCGACGACTACGTCCGCGAAGTGCTCATCCGGGAGCTCCAGGAACTCGCGCCGACCGTCGAGGAGACCGGCGTGACGATGCTCATCGAGCCCCTGAGCCGTCACGAGACGCGGTTCATGAACCGGCTCGAACAGGCAGCGGCGATCCTCGATGAAGTCGGATGCCCCGGCATCAGGATTCTCGCCGACTTCTACCACATGAATCTTGAAGAGCGGGATATCGCCTCGGCGATCCGCGCGGCGGGAAAGCACATCGGGTACGTCCATGTGGTCGATAGCAACCGTCGGGAACCCGGAGCCGGGCACACCGACTTCCGGTCGCCGTTCGGGGCGCTCAAGTCGGTCGGGTACGACGGCTGGCTG
Source organism: Candidatus Poribacteria bacterium (assembly GCA_016866785.1). Lineage (NCBI taxonomy): Bacteria > Candidatus Poribacteria > Candidatus Poribacteria bacterium. The sequence continues at coordinate 16,522 of VGLH01000053.1, read as the reverse complement.
GTGATCGAGAGCGGCATCGTCGGTGTCGAAGACGGCAAGCTCCTGGTCGACATTCCCGACCAGCCCGGGGAGACGCTCGCACGGGCGCGCCGATACGTCGAGGCGATCTGGGAGAACGCGCACGCCTAGGAGTCGCGGCATGTTCATCGAACGAGCGTTCGAGGGCGGCAACGAGCAGAAGATGAACCACGGTCCGGGCAGCAAGGGCTCGGAGTTCGCGCGTCGCCCATTCCCTGACGACATCGCCGACACATTCGTGGTCTGGACGCGACTGCAGCCCAACAGCGCCGTCGGGCGACACCTCCAACCGACATGGGAACTCTACTACATCGTCTCGGGAACTGGGCGATTCACGCTCGACGACGAGGAGGCGACGGTCAGCGCGGGCGATCTCCTCTACACGCCTGGCGGTTCCTGGCACAGCATCGAGAACACCGGCAACTGCGAGCTCTGCATTTTCGTGGTAGGCAAGTAGACACAGAAGGGAGGAGACAGCACGTGAAGATCGGGTTCCACACCGACGCGTTCACGAGCGTGTTCTGGGACATCGAGAAGTGCCTGCAGTGGGCGAAGCGGAACGATGTCCACTACATGGAGTGCGGCGTCATCGACGGCGTGAGTTGGGCGCATGGTCTCCGCTACTACCCGCACATCGCGCTGTGGGAGGACCCGCTGGAGATGCGCCGCCTGCTGGACAAGTACGATGTCCAGTTCGCGAACCTCGACGCGGCGTATCCGCTCAGCGCGCGCGAAGCGCGCACCGTCGCCATACCGTATGTCCTCAACACGGTTCGGTATGCCAAGCTGATCGGGTGCCCGAACGTGGACACGACCGACGGTTTGTTCCAGCGTCCCGATCTGTCCGATTCCGAGGCGCTCGCCTACATGAAGGAGAACTATGCCGAGATCATGCGGATCGCGGACGCGTACGAGGTGAACATCACCATCGAGCCGCACGGCTATTACACGACGAAACCGGACTTCATGGCTGAGATGCTCGACTTCGTCGATAGCCCGTTCCTGAAGATGAACATGGATACGGGCAATACGTACATCGCAGGACAGGACCCGGTCGCGTTCCTGAGGCGGTTCCTGCCCAAGGTGAGCCACTGTCACGTCAAGGATGTCAGTGCCGAGCTCGCCGAGGCAGTGCGCGGCAAGGAATCCGGCATCGCGATCAGCTACTGCGCCATCGGCGACGGCGTCAACGCGGACAACATCCGTACGTGCGTGTCGATGCTGGCTCAGGCTGGCTATGATGGTGTGTTGTGCCTCGAGTCCGAGGGGATGGGCGGACCGATGCTGGAGAAGGGCTTGGCGTGGGTGCGCCAGGTGGTTGCCGACGCGACGAGTTCTTAGCACAAGCGTGGGGGATACAGGCTCATGTCACCGAGTCAGAAGTGTCGGGTCATCGAAGTCGGGCTGGGCGGCCGCGGCGCTGACTGGGCGCCCGTGCTCCACGCGGACGAGCGGCTCGAGATGGTGGGCGGCGTCGACGTGAACGCCGACATCATTGCGCAACACCGAGAGAAGTTCGGTCTGGCGCAGTCTTACTACGCAAACTCCGTCGCGTCGTTGGTGCAGCGCACACCCGCCGATTTTGCGGTGATCTGCGCTCCCAGCATCTACCATCCGTCGCTGATCGACAACGCGCTGGACGCAGGGCTGCATGTGGTCGTCGAGAAGCCATTCACCGTCGATTTCGCCGAAGCGAAGCGCGTGACGGAAAAGGCGAAGCAGCTCGGAAAGCAACTCGTCATCGCCCAGAACTACCGTTACTGGCCCAACTCCAAGGGCATGCGCGACGCGATCCAGGCGGAACACATCGGGAAGCCGGAGTACGCGATCATCAACCACGGCTTCTTCGCCAGCCCGCACATCACGGTCGATAGCTACATGCGTCGTCTCCGACACATGCACGCGTTCGAGATGAGCTGCCACCTGTTCGACCTGATGCGGTTCATCTTCGGCAGGAACGCCGTCCGCATCTACGGGCGGACGTACGATCCGAGCTGGTCTTGGTACGTAAACGGCGGCGGCATGGCGCTTGCCTCCATCGAGTTCGAGGGCGGATTGCATGTCGAGTACCACGGGTCGTTCGTCACGACGGGACCTGGGGACAACCACTGGTCGGTGGAGGGAGCCAAGGGCGCGTTGCTCTGGACGCACTTCGGCAAGCCGCGCTACCGTCCTGCCGGGCAAATGTACCTTGATGGGAAGCTCGTGGCAGGAACCGGCGAAGGCGAACGGGAGCTGCCGGTTCCCGATGCCGCGCGCGACCTGCAGGCGATTGTCTACGAGACGATCGAGGCGGCGCACGGCGGACCCGCGTCTCAGTGCCGCGCCGAGGACAACCTGAACACGCTGGCGATCTGCGATGCCGTCGCACGTTCGAGCGACAGTGGCGCGCCAGTCACCGTGTCGGCATAGCGGCGCGTTGAGGAGTCTACCGTGACGGACATACTGATTCTCACGAAGACCGACCAGTACCATCCCTCCGAAGCCTTGGGCGTCGCCCTGATGGAGTGGCTGAAGCCCTACGGGTCCGTTCGTGCCGAGGAAAGCCACGACAAGACCGTTGTGACCAGCGACCGGCTGGCTCAGGCGGACATATTGGTCACGTGCGTCGACTGGAACGCTCAGGCGATGACCGAGGAGGAAGGGAACGCGTTGATCCGGTTCGTCGAGAGCGGCAATACGCTCGTGGGCATCCACGGAGCGACTGCCGTGTCTGCCGAGCGAACGCGCTACATCGACCTCATCGGCGCGCGGGTCACTCACCATTCACCGTACCATGAGTTCCCGGTGGTCATTCGGGACAAGTCCCATCCAATCACGGCGGACATGTCCGATTTCAAGATCACCGACGAGCTCTACTGCATGGATCGACCGATAGCCGGCGGAACCGTTCTCGCGACGGCGCACTGGGCGGACAAGGACGAGCCCATGCTCTACGTGAGATCTCAGGGCAAGGGCAAGGTCATCTACAACGCCCTGGGTCATGACATGAAGGCGTACGACAATCCCGCGTTCCGCGCGTTCGTGCTTCGCAGCATCGAGTGGGCGATGAACAAGTAGCCCGCGAAGCTGCCTTCAAGGGTCGGTGGGGAGCCCGACAGGGCTCCCTTTCTCATTGCGGCTGACGCGCGCCGAGCACGCGGACGCGGCTCAGGAGGCATCGAGACATGATCGCTTTGCCACTGCTCATGGGCGCAGCCATCGCCACGACATCCACATGGATCGCGGTCGACTGGATGGGGAAAGAGCCGGAGTACCCTCCAGGCTCTCTCTTCTGGCGGACCAATGAGTACGCTCGGTGTCCGATCCTCTATCGCACTGTGCTGCACATCGAGGACAAGCCTATCGAGTACGCGGTCTTCCGAGCCAGCGTCGCTGAGTCGACCTACGTGCTGCTCAACGGCGCACAGATCGCGTCGACGAACGGGGCGACCGATGCGCTCGACGTCGAGCTGACCCATCTGCTGCGCCCGGGCCCCAACGCGCTAGTCCTCAGCGCGGGAGCATCCGGCTTCGCGTTGAGCGGCAGGATCGCCTACCGCGACGGGTCCGTCACGCCGATCACATCGGGCACTTCTGCGTGGCGAGCCGCCAAGTTCGCGCCCCTCACGCTGCTCGAAGACGAGCCCTGCATGCGTCCCGACTTCGACGACGGCATGTGGACGACCGTCCATCCGACGGGCAAAGCGGCGGCAGCACTGTCCGACGACGACGCTCGAGCCGCCGCGCGACGGATGTCCGAGGCGCGGCTAGCGCGGTGGGATGAGGACGCGCGGTGGCGGCTCGGGATGCTTGCGACGAAGGGAATCGCCGTTGTCGACTGGGAAGCGCACGGTTGGGGCGGTTCAGGACGGCTTCCGGCGTGGGTCGTCGACGCGGCACGTGACGCGCTGTCACCGTCCAAGGACCGACGACCGGGCGAACTCCACGAGCTTGCCGAAGCCCTCTGCCAGTTCGCTCTGTTACACGACGAGGCGAACAACATGCGGTACCAGGCAGTCGGGCTGAGCGAGCTCGGTGCAGCAACGTCGGACATCGACCATTGCCGCAACGCGGCGTCGGACCTCGGCGCAATCGTCCGCGACACGGAAGACGCGATCCGAGCAGGACAGATTGGACGCGCTCTGGACATCACAGCGCAAGGTCTGCACGATGCGTCTCGAGCGCGAGACGGTCGGCTCCTGAACGGTCTGAACACGTGTCTGGACAACAAGTTCGGTTGGTTCAACACACTGGCGCTGCTGGACAACGACGTGCAGCGCTGGGGACTGCGGCATGACGCCCAGGTGTACGCGAGTCCGTTGTCGCCCGCTGCCCACGTCACGGTCTCCGGCAGGTCGTTCGCCATCGACGAGTGGGACGAGCTGCAGCCTTGGCGCGTCTACAACAAGCCCGCAGCGACCGGACCTGTCAACCTGTGGTCAGTGCAGAGCGGAGCCGTCGTAAGCCGCGTTCCAGATTCCGATGGCGTCGTCTATGATCGTTCCGTCCACGGCGCGTTGACGGAGAACTGGGTTCTGCTCGTCAGCGACTTGTCGCGCGGCGGACCCTTGCCGACGCAGCTCGTGTTCCTGACGCCGCCTGAGCGGATCATCTTCACGAGTGGTGAAAAGGGAACACGTGCGGTCACTGTCGAGTTCGCCAATGACAGTGCTGAGCTGTTCGTGCTGCGGCCGCTGAAGGAATGGCGAGGCCTACTCGGACAGGCGCGCACGATGACTCAGATACCACTCGACCAGCGAGCTGCCGACCCGTACATCAAGAGCTGTCGGCTCTGGTCGCGTGCGGTCCTTGAATACCCTATCGAGTTCAGCGAAGCGTTCCTACGCGAGCCAGAAGGCGGTGCGCTGAGGATTGCCGACGTCTACGGCTACCGCACGTACCGCGACGCGTGGGAAACGGAGCCCCTTCGGCTCGCGCCGCTGCCGCCTCTCGCGAGCTACGGTCTCCTGACCGGTTACCCAGGCATCGAGATCCACAGTCCGTCGCAGGTGCTTGGGTCACTGGGCGACTGGGGCGATTTCGTGGCAGTGGTCGACAGCGATCGAATCGTGTATCGAGTCCCTCTCGACTCCATCAAACGGTTCGCCGGTTTCACGTCCTACTGCTTCGGGCCGACGGACATCGGCGAGCCCGGGAGCCGCACCGAGGTCGACACGGTTCGGCGCATCGGAGCCAACAGCTTCCGACCACAGCACAACCAAACCGGCGAACGCGCCATGCGCACGCTCATGTGGGCGTGGGAGCGCGGGTTGCAGAACGTCTTCAACACGGACGAGAAGTGGGTGCCTGACGTCGTCGAGCACTATCGGACGCTGGCGCGCCAGTGCAAGGACCTGCCGCCCGACGCCGTGGCGTACGACCTGCTGAACGAACCGGAGACGCGCGAGCCGCGTTCATACGGTGCGTTGATCAAGAAGATCACGAACGTGATCCGCGAAGTGGACAAGACGCACCTCATCTACGTCGAGGCGATGCCGGAATGGGGACCAGGGGCAAAACCGTTCCCGAAGGGAGCCTTCGAGACCTTGGAGCCGACGGGCGATCCGCTCACGGTCTACAGCTTTCACGACTACGAGTTCCGGTTGCCACCTCTCTGGCCCAACGAGGAGCGAGACATCCGCGACATCCTCACACGCTGGATCCCAGCGTTCCGGTACGCCATCGACCATCGCGTTCCCATTCATCTGGGCGAGTTCGGCGGTCTCGAACAGACGGATCAGGATGTCTACTCGAACCACTGCGCGCTGGCGGTCATGGCGGACTTCTTCCGCATCTTCGACGCGTTCGGATGGCACTTCCACTACTATTCGAACCGAGGAACGGTGCGCGTTCGTGGCGATGGGAGCTTGCAGGAGAGCCTCGTTCAGGCGGCGTTCCGTCGGTACGCCGCGCGCGGAACGCTCAACGCGAACCGGTAGGCAGCTCGAGTCCGCTGCGCTCAAGATCGCTGCAGTCGGCTGCCGATGGTAGTATTGGATAGGTTGTGTCTGCGACGCTGCAAGGTGTGAGCATCACGCCCGGCAAGGGGGCCTTCGTGCCGACGGAAAGCACGAACGAGAACGGTGGGGTCATCGTCCCCAGGATCGTGAACGGCTACTCGATTCGCCCGCGCGCGGAGCTCGGGGGCAGCGACCTTCGTTCTGCCGTGCTCTATCGCGCCGACCTCCGATGGGCGGGCATGTTCGAAGCGGACCTGAGCGGCGCCGACCTGCGATGGACCGATCTGCGCAATGCCGATCTCTCTCGCGCCAACCTGCGCGGCGCTGACCTCCGATGGACCGACCTCCGACGCGCGAACCTCGCGGAGGCGAACGCCTGCTGGGCTGATCTTCGCTGGGCGCAGATAAACGGCGCGAACCTGAACGGCACGAACGCCAGCGGCGTCGATCTCAGGTGGTCAACTCTGAAAGAGACGAACCTGATGTACGCCAACCTGAGCTCTGCCAGCCTGGGCGGCGCAGACCTCGGGTGGTGCGACCTGCGCGGATGCAACCTATCCGGGGCGAACCTCACCGACGCGATCCTGACCAAAGCCAACCTGGGCGAGGCGAACCTCGCGCGCGCCAATCTGCACCGAGCCGTGGTTCAGGGCGCGGACTTCCTCCACGGCGATCTGAGCGGAGCCAATCTGCAGGGAACCGATCTCAGCGGGGCGAACATGCAGGGAGCCGCGCTGCAGGGCTCAAACCTGGTCCGAGCCGACCTCGGTGGGGCGAATCTGGCAGACGCCATCCTTCGCGAGGCGAGCATGATCGGTTCGAACATGATTCGGGTGAACCTGCACTGCGCTCAGGCGGAGGGAGCCAACTTCCAGGGCGCGTACCTGATCCGCGCGACGTTCACAGACGCCAACCTGCGTGGCGCCACGTTCATGCGGGCGAACCTGGGCAGAGCCGACATGGTTCGAGCGGACCTACGCGACGCCAACCTCGCCGGAGCCAACCTCGCCGGGGCTGACCTGAAACTGGCACGCTACAACGACGGTACGCGGTTCCCAGACGACTTCGTCGCCGACGACGCCGGCATGCTCAACGACAGCGAGATGGGAATCCCCGCCTAGATGGACGGCCCGGCAAGGACCTGACGATGTTCGGACCTCCGGGAGGCTCAGGTGCGCCGAAGTGGCTGCGACACCTGTATCACTTGCCCAACTACGGCCGCCTCGTCGTGCGCCTCTGGCGCGACCCTCGCGTTCCCATCTACCGGAAGGGCATTCCCGCGATATTCGCCATCATTAGCGCATGTGTGGGGATGGTCTACTTCCTGGCGAAGGTCGATCTGATTCCCGACTTCTTCCCGTTCATCGGGTCGGCTGACGACCTCGCCGTGCTGCTGGTGCTCGTCTTCGCGCCGGGCGCGTGGCTCTTCATCCGGCTTGCGCCTCGAGACATCCTTGAAGAACACGTGCGCGAGATCAACGAGAGCTCGCGTCGGGGTCCGATGTGGTAGGCTGCCCCGGTTGCCGTCGCTGCCAGATGACGCCTCTGCCCGTCGCTTCGTAGCGCTCCTCCAAGAACGCCGTGATGTCCGGTGACACGCCTCGTAGGTCTCCGTCCATGAGAATGAGCCTGGGGGCGACTTCGCCCGATCGTAGTCGGGCGAGGATGTCGCCCTTCTGCTCTTCCGTCAACATGGCGCGCACCTCGCCGTGCAGGAAGTAGTGGTAGATGGCGTGCGGCCGAAACACGCCCCTGCCCGTCCACCCGTCCATCACGCTTTCCTCGGGCTCCGAGTTGGTCAGGACGTACTCGATGTCTCCGAGCGCATCCTGGTTCGTCCATGTGAAGTCGTCGCGCATCTGCTTGAGCGGGTAGACCGACGCGGCGATGAGGAGAACGGCGAGCGCCGCGCGGGGCAACCTGAGTCTGGCGACAAGCCATGCGCCTGCCGCCGCCATCGCCCAGATGGCAGGGAGCGTCCACGGCTCCCCGAGCGCAGCCTTGCCGTACCACAGCGCCAGCCCAACTGCCAACGCCGTGATAGCCCCAGCGATCAGGAGCTGATACGGCGCGTACCACGGACGACCGTCCGGGCGTTGTGGTTCCGCCAACGCGCACAGTCGCGTGAGCCAATCGCTGGCGAGGAGCGCAAGAAGGGGGAGCCCCAACAGGTAGTATTGCCGGTAGGGAACCGGCATGACGTAGAGACCTGCCGCGACAGATAGGAAGCTGAGCACGGTTACGGCATCGCCCTGTCGACGCGCATATCGTCGTCGGAGAACAACCAAGGCGCGGAGGGTTCCGAGAACGCCCACGGCGGCGATCAGAGGGTTCTGCCGAAGAAGCTGGAGCAGGTAGTTGCTGGGTGAGAACCGGACCTTCCATCGGAGGTTGAGCAGGAAGTTGAGCTCGACGAACTGCGTCAGTCCGCCCATCGCCGCGAAGTAGGCGACCGTGACAAGGATCGGGACGGCGAAACCGGCGATCTGCCATCCGATGTCACGAAGCCGCGTTGTCAGCGTCCCTGGCGAGCCACGGTCGAGGGCATGCCACGCCACCGCGAGGGCGAACCCAGGCAGGACGAACAGCACCTTCTGAGTCGCCATGACCGCCCCGCCCAACAGGCACCCGCTCAACGCCCATTGCCACCAGGGTGTAGGCTCGTTGCGTTGCACCAAGCCCACGGATACGAACAGACACCCGAGCAAGAGGACGCTGGCGAGGACATCGGGACGTATCTCGATGGTCTTCTCGAGGTACATGATCGTGTTCGACAGGAACGCAGCGGCGAGGAACCCGACGTCGGTGCTGCGCCACCGTCTTCCGAGCGCGAACACGAGCGCCAGCGCCCCTCCCGTGAGCGCCCACATGAGAGTGCGCGCCGTGAAGATGAGCGCGAATGCATCGCTGACGTTCGTGTCGACACGGAAGAAGGCGTAAAGGGGCGACAGCAGGAACTGCGTCCAGGGTGTGTGGTGCTCGAAGAAGTCGCGATAGATGACCTGACCCTTGGCGATGAGCCAGGCTGCGTGGAGGTGCTCGAACTCGTCGGGGTCGAACCCTCGGATGCGCAGCAACCAGAGCCGCCCGCCGTACCCGAGCGCAAGGATGCACAGCGCTACGACCGCGAGGACCCATCGGTCGAGGCGGTCGCGGATCCCCGGTTCGCGCATCGGACCTCTTTCCCTCCGCTGCCATGTGCGCATGGGACGCAGCGCAGGATACGCGATGGGCGTTTGGTCTGCAATCGGTCCGATGTCTGCCCACGGTCATCCCGTGAGCGCACCTTACCCAGCAACGCCGGGGTTCAGATGAGCGCTCGAAGCTCCGACGCGACGCCATCCGTCCATGAAGCTGCCATCCGGCGAGACCCGTCCATGAGATGGGCGTGCCCTGGCGTCGCGTCAGCTTGCCGATCCCGGCTCCGGCGCGGTAAGATAGCCGTGCACTCCACGCGCGCCCATAGCTCAATGGATAGAGCATCAGACTTCGGATCTGAGGGTTGGGGGTTCGAATCCCTCTGGGCGCGCCACACACAGACTTATGAACAGCAGCGCACACGCGGCAGACCGTATCCGTGGAGGCAGCCGTGCCCCGAATCCGGTACCAGGTCGCCATGAGCCTAGACGGCTACATCGCAGGGCCCAACGGAGAAATCGACTGGATCACTGCGGACCCGGACATCGACTTCGGCGCGCTGCTCGCCCAGTTCGATACGTTCCTCATGGGCAGACGCACGTTTGAGGTCGTGCGAGCCATGGGCTCGCCGGCATCGGGCGAGAAAACGTTTGTGTTCTCTCGCACGCTCCAACCGCAGGACTATCCCGACGTCACGATCGTCGGCGACGTGTCTACTGACACCGTGGCTCCCATCCGAACTCAAGCCGCCAAAGACATCTGGCTGTTCGGCGGCGGCGAGCTCTTCCGCAGCTTCGTCGAGACGGGACTCGTCGACACGGTCGAGGTAGCTGTTATGCCAGTGCTCCTCGGCGGCGGTCTACCGCTCTACTCCCACACGACGCGCCACGTCGAACTCCACCTCACCAGCCATACGGCATACGGCTCAGGCATCGTAATGCTCGAGTACGACGTCAGGAAGACCGGGCGAGAGCGGTGAACGATGTGCGCGTACAGCGATGCAGCGCGCGCCTACGGCGCGTCTCAGGTCGGCGTGACAAGATACTTGCGTGCGTTAGTACGTGGCTAGCGAGGCAGGAGGGAGTTGCGCGTCGCCGCTGCCGACTGCGGCTTGCGCTGTTGGAGGGTGTCAAGCCGACGATCCATCCAGGCGAGCAATTCATCGCGGTTCTTGGAACCCAGCTCAGGGAACTCATAGCGCACCCACTGAGCGTTCACAGCGCTCTCGTCGGCGGATGATTTGGCGTGCAGCAGCGCGTCGATTGCCCGTTCGCGCTGACCTATCTCCTCGTACACGCGGCTGAGGTAGAGCCATGCCGCAGCGATCCTCGGAGAACGCTGACGTTCGCGGATGAAGTTCAGCATCGCCTGCGACGACTGGGCGGCGTTCCCTCGCGTCTCGAACAGGACACGGGCAACCCGGAACGCAGCCGCATCCGCGGTGCTGTCCTCGCACCCGTCAGTCAGGTATACCGAGAGCTGCGGCATCTGGATCGCTCGTTGGAATGCAGCAATCGCGCCATCGACGTTCCGGTGCTCCGCGCTCAGGATCTCCCCAATCTGGTAATACGCCCGTGCGGATTCATGCGACGAGGGAACCAGTTGCACAAGACGCTGGAACGTCGATAGACCACGCGACGTGTTCCCCTGGTTCGCCACGTAGAGCGCTCCGGCTCGATACAGAGCGATGGCGTCCCAAGTGCTCCCGGAATCGTCCGAGTTCGCCACGAGCAGATACAGGTTGATCGCCGCATCGTAGTCCTGAAGCTCTCGCTCATACAGCCCGGCTGCCTGGAATCGAGCTCGCGCCTGTGTCGGTGCGTCCTCGGCGCGATCCGCCACGAGCAACACTCGCTGGATCTCACTTCGCGCTCGATACTGGCGGACCAACGACAAGGCTTCGTTCGCTTCTGGCGAGGATCGATGGTCTGTGATCAGCCGGTTGAGGGTCGATAGCGCCTCGGAATGCTTGCGCTGCGCTGTGAGAGACCTCGCCTCGTTGAGGAGCCGCGCCGGAGTTCCCTCGGCGATTTGGCGCAGCTTCGTCTCGATCTCCGCTTGGAGTCCAGCCGCTTCGTCCTCTCGCCGAGCGATATCGCCCATCGCGATCCGTTCGCCTGACAGGAGCGCCAGGTTCAGGAACAGCCGAAAGGCATCGGCCGCATCGTCGACACGACCGAGTCGCTCCAGCGCCACGGCTCGCAGGTAGATCGTCGCCGATGTCTTCCAGAACGAAGGGTACTCCGTGAGCACGCGGTCAAACGCCGACAGCGCGGCGGCGTTGTCGGGCATGTTGAGGTACAGGTGCCCCGTCTGGAACAAGGCTTCCGCGTCGAAACGGCTGGCGCGGAACTGGGTGACGACGCGCTGGTACGCCTCGAGCGCTCCCTGCGTGTTGCGCTGACGCGCCAGGATCTGACCGATCCGGTACTGCGCTTCCGGCGCCAACTCGCTCTCGGGTCGCTGCCTGACGAGGGCGGCGAACTCGCGCACTGCCGCGTCCGGCGTGCCCGCATCGTCGTAGAGGGTCGCCACGTTGAACGTCGCCTGGGCCCAGACGATTGGGTCGGTCGTCTTGGCGGCTTGGCGACGGTACGCAGCGATCTCCTCAGACGCCCGCCTCAGCCTGCCGATGGCGTCCATCGCCGACTTGCGGTACCGGCTGCCCTCCGGGGCGGACTCGACGATCTCCGTGTAGACGTCGATAGCGTGGTCGTAATCCCCTTGACGAGCGTGGATCCTCGCCAGATAGACTCTCGCCAGATCAGCATCGTCGGTGCCGGCGGCGACTCGCACAATCTCGTTGTAGGCGCGGACCGCCGCGGCAGTGTCCCGCTGGTAGGATTCTGCGATATCTCCCTGCTGAAAGAGGAGCACGATGCGGTCCTCGCCTCGCGCGAAGCGAAGCCGCTGCTCGATCGCCGACATGGCGCGGGCATAGTCGCCGGCTCTGACGTGCTGGACGACAGGATCTGATTCGGGGGAGATCGAAGACCAGGAGCTCTGTCCATAGCTCAACTGCAGCGGCAGTAGGACGCACGCAGCCAACAGGACAGCCGTGACACACCTACCCGTGGCGGAAATTGTCTTGACGGGCGTTGTCTCGGGGCGCAGGATCGGTAGGTCGTCTGCCATCGACGGTACAGGCCCTATGTCTGCGATGTCTGGTCAAGCGCGACACGAACACGCATCGACTGAACTGCCCTACGGCGATGTCACGTCGACGAACACGGGCTTGACGTCCCGTCGCAGCGGCATGGTGACGGCAGTCGTACTGAGAATCGCGGATTGCTCAAACTCCGCGACGCGCGAGGTCCACGAATCGGGGCTGTTTTCGACCAACTGCTCATAGTGCGCCAGCGCCGTTCGTGCATCACCGCGGACGTGGTGGATCAGCCGAGCCTCGTTGAGCTGTCGCTCCTGCTCGACTTGCTGAAACTCGCGATGTTGCTGGCGAACCGTGTGCGATGTCTCGCGCACAGGCGCGACGACCTCGGCTACGGGCGAGTACTGTACCGGCGCGATGGACCGGTCGCCTAGGAAGACGCCCACGACCAGACTCGCGGCAGCAATGGCGGCGGCGCTCCCAAAACGCCCCCAAAGGCTTGCGCCTACCACAGCCATCCCGACGATTCGACGGCTTCGCGCCGACGCAGCGTTGACGGCTGAGCGAGCAGCGATCTCGCGGTAGATGTCGCCGTCGAGGTCATCCAAGCGGGCTTCGAAGTCCTGTGGGGCTTGATCAGCGAGCAGACCCAGAGTCTCGCGGAAATCCTGGACCATCGCCGCGAACGCTGGATCCGACTCGATTTCAGCCTGAACGCGGGCGCGGTCTTCTGGAGAGATGTCACCGTCCAGATACGGCACTATCAACAACTCAAGATCGGATGGTTGCTTCATAGCGGCGCTTTCGAATGCGGGCTGCTCCCGGCGTCGGAGTCCTCGCCGTGCAGCTTATCAGATATGGTGTCCCTCGCGCATCGGTCGAAGGACCTCTCTCAGCTTCGCGACGGCTCGGAACAGGTGGATTTTGGCGGTTCCTTCGGCAATCGCAAGGGCTTCCGCGACTTCCTTCACCTGTAGACCGCCGTAGTGGTGCAGCACGAATACTTCGCGCTGACGATCCGAGAGTCCGTCGACAGCATCGCGGATGATGTCGGCTAGCTCGTTCTCTTCGGCGACGCGGTCCGGTCGGCTCGCAAAGCCTGACGTCGCCGGCTCAGGGATTTGCGATTCCGGCTCGTCCAACGATTCTGTCCGTCGGCGGCTGCGCGCACGATGGAAGTCGATGCAGAGGTTGTACGTGATGCGGAAGAGCCACGTGTACCAGCTCGCCTGGGGCCGCCACTTCGGCAGAGCCAGGAACGCGCGCACAAACGTTTCCTGTGTGATGTCGAGAGCGTCCTCGTAGCTCTTCGTCTTCTGGTAAGCCAGCATGAAGACCCGCGACCGATAGCGCTGCATGAGCACGTCGAACGCTCGCGTGTCTCCAGCCTGTGCGGCTTCGATGAGCTCCGCATCCGCCGTCGCATCATCGAACTCCGTCGCGTCCCGTAGGTGTTGTGTCGATCGGTTCTGATCCACACCTACCGCATGGGTTGCGTTCGGATGCCCCGCCGTGTTCTCCAGGGCTGGCGCCGGGCTCTGAGTGGTCTCGATCCTGTCGCCCGTACCGTCTACTCTCGCGACGATACCGCTGATGCCGTTGAGAGTCAACGACCCGACTTGGCCGCGCATGGCACCGACCTCCCGCCGCCGCCCGTCTCGGTTCTGCGGCTGACATCACGCGACACGACTTACAGCACACTTTCGCCACGTCAAACGCCGAGCCACCGCATCGGGTTTACGCGACGACCGCTCAACCGCGAACGGCAAGCGCGACCCTCTTCTCGATCCGCTCCCGATCTTTGTGCATCCTGACCTCATTTGCTAAGTTGCGACATACGAGAACCGGTTAGAATGTGGGTCAGAATCACGGTCTCTGGATGGAGTGCTGACCATGCTACAGGATGTTCTCCGCGTGTCCGACCTCGCGCCGTTCGTCCGGGGGATTTTCGCCGAAGATGAGACGCTTGTGTGACGGGTTCTTCACGGCATCCTGCGGGCAGCGTCGCCCCGACTCAGCGACATCAGCCATGCGATGGAAGGAACCAGTCCTTCCTCCAACGCCAAAGCGCTCAACCGTTTCTTGGACGAGGTGGAACCTTGGATGCCTTTGCTTCGCCTCTTTGACGAGAACGCACCTTTCGTGGTGGGGGATGTGACGGAAGTGGAGCGTCGGCAGGCGAAGTGGACCTCCTACGTCGGAACGTTGAAGGACGGGAAGACTCGTGGCTTCTGGCTGCTGACGCTGGGTACGCCTCGCGGCGGTCGGGTGTTGCCGTTCCACTTCGTCACCTCCTCCTCGCAGACTCCTCGCAGACTCTTCGCAGACCATCGAGGAGGAGGTTACCTCGCGGAACCGCGAACATCGTCGCGCGTTGGCAACCGCTTCGAAACTGCTGAGGGACGTTTCCATCGTCTTTGATGGGAATTCAGCTATGAAGCGCTCCTTCGAGACCTCAAGCGCGAGAAACAACCCTTCGTCATCCGCCTGAACACCGGCAACGGGGTGCAACGGACGGACAAGGCAGGCAACCCCATCGCGTTGACTCTGGCTCCTGGGAAGGCCGTCTTTGCCAAGAACGTCTCCAAGAACGTCTCCAAGAACGTCTCCTACAAGGGAACCACGCGCGTGCATCTGGCGGGATGCTGGAAGCAGGGATGCAAGGAACCTCTTTGGGTTATCACGTCGTTGGAGCCGGAGAAGGGTCTCGAACTCTACGAGAAGCGCAGGAAGAGAAGCGCAGGAAGATCGAGGAGAGTTTCAAAGACCTGTGAAGTCGCTTCTGCACCTGGACAGACTGATGAACAAGAGCCGGGAGCGGATGGAGAAGACGATCGCCTTGACGCTCATCGCCTACGCGTTGGGCTACTTGTACGCGTTGGGCTACTTGGTGGACGAAGCGGCGCGAGATGCTCTCTACGCGAAAAACACAGGAGTCCTACTCCCCGCTCTTCGTCCTCCTGAAACATCGGATCCCTCGCGCGCACAAACGGACGCAGAACATCCGTCGCGACGCCTATCAACGGTGGATACTCCTCATCGCGCCCACTGTCCCAACTTAGCGGAGCAGGTCAGTGCATCAGCTTGTCGATCGCGTCGACGCGTGGCACAATAGGCGTGGTTTGGGTCCCTCCTATGCGCCGTTAGCTCAACTGGCAGAGCATCTGACTCTTAATCAGGCGGTTGGTGGTTCGACTCCACCACGGCGCACCACGTACCTACGCCGACGCAGAACCCCGCCAGAACGCTGATTCCACCGCCCCTCGACGTTGCCCAAGTCGGTCGCTTCGAAGGGTGTTCCCTCTGCCAGACTGGCACAGTGCCCCCCTTTCTGCGGCGGCTTCAGGGAAGCTCCAGGTAAACTTCAGGGAAAGCTCGACCCCGACCTTCCCGATTCCTTCACGCTCACCAAGAGGAGTCCGGGAAGCCATGCGTAGCACTCGCCAACCTGTCCGAATGCTCCCGCATCGCGCCGTGTCGGGTCTGTTCCGCACCAGTGACGGAGTGTACACGGCTGACATCAAGCCCGACGACGGCAAGCGCATCAAGCGTCGTCTCGGAACCGACAAGGCGCGCGCGCTCGCCCGGTTCGACGCCCTGCTGGACGACTTGGCGCACGAGCGTACCGAGCGCGAGAACCCCAGGCTCGCCGACTACGTGATGGGCCCGTTCCTGGACTCGCAGAGGGCGTTGAAGGCGCACCACTTCGCGTCAGAGCGCGTCCGCGCCGTCGTGCGGTTCCTCAACACGGCATGTCCGAACCTGCGCCTATCGGACGTGACGCCCGAACACGCCCGCTCTCTCACGGCGTTCTACGCGCACCTGTCGCCCAGGACGCGCAACGGCAACCTCCAGAAGCTCAAGCAAGCCTTGAACCACGCCGTCGATGCGGGGCTTCTCGACGCGAACCCCCTCGCGCGAGTCAAGGGGCTCCGGTTCGACAACCGGCGGATGCGCGTCCTTGACATGGACGAGCTCATCGCCCTCGTGAACGCCGCGCGGGGCGACGTGCGCGACATCGTCCTCGTTCTCGCGCTGACCGGACTCCGACCGTCCAACGTCTTCGCCCTTCGCAAGGACGAGATGCACGGAGACACGATTCAGATTCCGCCGGACAAGATGAAGAACGGGCGATGGGGCGTGATTCCCGTGTCTGCGTTCGTCGCCGACCTTCTCCGCAATCGGAGCGGGTCGCACTACGTCTTCCCGTCACCGAAAGACCCGACGCAGCCCTACGGGAGCATCAAGACGGCTTGGGGTCGCCTCGTGCGTGTCACCGGCTGCGATGAGTTACAGGTCTACGACCTGCGGCACTTCT
>VGLH01000052.1 GCA_016866785.1 Candidatus Poribacteria bacterium | reverse complement strand
CGCGCGACGGACAGCAATGCGCCGTCACCGTGTAGGCGCGGTTGAACCGGAGCCCTTCGCTCGCCAGACGTTCGGCGTTGGGCATCCGGCAGGGATGGTCCGGCTCCACCGTCATCGCTTGCTGCTGATCGGTCATGAAGATCAGGATGTTAGGGCGCTGCATCGTCTCGCCTCCGCATGTGGGTGGGTTCCACTGTAAGCGGCTTCGGCGGGCTGCGGCAACTGTCCGCCGCGCCGCAAGGTGCGACCCTTTGCCGCGCGTGGTAGGATTGGGGCGGTCGAAGCCAGCACGGAAGGCGCTGTCGTGATAACGCGCATGTCCGCGAAGAACTTCAAGTCGTGGCGGGACACGGGCGATCTGCAGATCGCGCCACTGACCGGATTCTTCGGCGCCAACAGCTCCGGCAAGACGAGCCTCCTCCAACTGCTTCTGCTTCTGAAGCAGACAGCGGAGTCGCTCGACCGGAACCGCGTTTTGCACACCGGCGACGAACACTCGCTAGTTGACGTCGGCACGTTCAGCGACCTGATCCACGCGCATCAAATGAGCGATCCCCTTGAGATGGCTCTGTCGTGGTCGTTGCCCGAGCCGTTGACGGTCAAGGACCCAAGTACGCGCAGCGTTCTCTTCTCGACGGATCGCCTAGCGTTCGAATCGGTCATCCGGTACGGCAAGGAACGTCCGCTGGTCAAGCGTTTCCAGTATCGATTCGGCGATTACACGTTCGGCATGAAGTCCATAGACAGCAAGAACGGCGGGAGAGACGCGTACGCGCCCATTCCAGACGAGAACGCGACGGAAGGCTTCGTCCCCAAGCGCAACCCCGGTAGACCCTATCCGCTCCCATCGCCGGTTAAGTGCTATGGGTTTCCCGACGAGGCGATCGGGTTCTACCAGAACACGGGCTTCCTCCCGGAGTTCGCCCTGCAGTTCGAGCAGCGGATGAGCCGCATCTTCTATCTGGGCCCGTTGCGCGAATACCCAAGACGAAGCTACGTTTGGTCGGGCGGCCGTCCGACCGATGTGGGTAGGCGGGGTGAAGGAACCATCGCCGCGCTCTTGGCGGCGCAGGCAGAGGGACGGAAGGAACTCGCGCGCACGGAGGGCAAACGGAAGCTGAGGCGCCCGATTCAGGAGATCGTCCCCCGCTGGATGAAGCGCATGGGATTGGTCCATTCCTTCTCGCTCGAACCGATCGCCTTGAACCGCGAGTACTACGAGGTTCGTATCCGAAAGAGCGAAGGCACAGCCGATGTTCTGATCACCGACGTAGGCTTCGGAGTATCGCAGATCCTGCCAGTGCTCGTGCTCTGCTACTACGTCCCCGAAGGTTCGACGGTCATCTTAGAGCAGCCGGAGATCCACCTGCACCCGTCGGTTCAAGCCGGCTTGGCGGACGTACTGATCGATGTCGTCCAGTTGCGGAAGATACAGATCATCGTCGAGAGCCACAGCGATCATCTGGTCCGGCGCATCCAACGACGTATCGCGGAGGGTGCTCTCGACCCGCAAGACGCCGCCCTCTACTTCTGCGAGATGGGCGAAGATGGCGCTTCTCAGGCGGAACGCCTTCGCGTCGATCTGACTGGCTACATCGAGAACTGGCCCAAGGGGTTCTTCGGCGATCCACTCGAGGAATCGCTGAAGATGGCAGAGGCGGCGATGAGACGTGCGCGGAAAGCCGCCCCATGAGCCGCGTCGTCGTCGACACCAATGTACCGGTCGTCGCCAACGGCCGGTCCGACCAGGCGTCCCCTGGATGCGTTGCCAGCTGTATCCAGCGCATCGCTCGCATTCGTGAGGAGAAGGATTGCCTTGTCCTCGATGCAGAATGGGAGATCATCGGCGAATACAGCCGGAATCTGCGTTCTGAAGGCCAACCCGGCGTAGGAGACGCATTCCTTCTGTGGGTTCTCACCAACCGGACGAATCCCGAGCGCTGCCACGTGGTAGCTTTGACGCCCAAGGGCGACAGGAACTACGTGGAATTCCCAACCGATCCCGATCTCAATCGGTTCGACCCATCTGACCGCAAGTTCGTCGCCGTTGCCCGCGCGTCCAGACCGCGCGCTCGCATTCTGCAAGCTGTCGACGCCAACTGGTGGCACTTCCGAGAGGCGCTCCACAGAAACGGCGTTCGCGTCGACTTCATTTGTGCCGATGACATCCAACGACTGATACAGTAGCTCGTTGCCGAAGAGCCAATCCCAGAACCGGCATCGTCGCGGAGCGTTCGCGCTGCGTCGGCTGGGCGCGCAGATAAGGAGAGTTACCGATGCAAGCGACCCCGCCTGTCGAATGGCAACCGGAACCCGAACTCGCATGCGCGACGCCGCGTCGGACCGTTTTGCGACGAAGCGTTATCGCTGAACGAGCCTTCTTCATCGGCTATATGTCGTTCATTGTATTGGGAGGAGCATATGCGTGGCTCTCTTATCTTGGTCTGACCGAACGTTCCGGGTCTATTCTAGTTGTTCTCTGCATTATGCCGCTCGGTTTGATCCTGTGGTGCGGTATCCTCGCCTCTGTGGTGAGTAGCTGGAAAAACGACGGTCTGCGTGATGCGCTGCTCGTTCGCTCTGCCATACCAACGCTCGGTATCGTTGGAGAAGTAGTTACATCTCGGACGAACGGTCGCTACGCTCAGTGGATTTATACGAGCACAATCGTATATGAGACGCCAGAACCGCGCACCTTGTGCGCCAGCACGGCAAGAACGAGAAAGGTGGGCGACACTCTCACTGTTCTGTATCTACCTGCCGACCCGGATAGGGCGAAGCCGTACGAAGAGTGCTGCTACAGAGCGGCAAAGCCCAAGGCTTGACGCATCGTCCTCGTCGCGGAGCGTTCCCACCGCGGCCGACCCGTCTTCGCTGGCGGAGGCAGATCAGGGCATTCCCATTCCTCATCGGTCAGTTCCCGAAAACGCATGATCCCTGCTCCTGAATACACCAGAGGAGCAGTCAACCAAATCCCCCTGTTTCGAGATGAGTTCCCGGACTCCTATGCGCTGATGGAACACTCCGACTGGGTGTGGAATGACCTGTATCAGCAATCGCAGATTCTCGTGCTGTGAGTGACAATTGCCGAACGAAATGAAGCGAAGTACCATGTCATACATGTCATACACGAAGTCATCATCGTTCATTCCTTGCGAAGGAGATCGACATGTCTGGAGCGACTGTTCGCACCACGGTCGTCTTACCCGTCGAGACGCTGGAAACGTTGAAACGGCTCGTTTCGGAGCGAAAAAGGAGCGAGTTCATCGCCGAAGCCGTTGAGAAGCAGTTAGATATTCTGCGGTTTCGCGAAGGGTTGAAGGCGGGATTCGGAGCCTGGACAGACGAAAACCATCCCGACCTCAACACGGCGGAAGATATGCGCCGCTATCTGCGAGGGTTGCGTGACCCGGCAAGTTGGAGAACCACCACGCTCCCGGAGGAATAGCATGACGACGCGTTATCTACTCGATTCGGATGTGGTGATGTGGGTTCTGCGCCGTCAAGGCATCACTTTGGGACAAGTGGACGTATTGATTGCGGCGACGGCGAGGGCTCACGATCTCATGTTGGTCACCTACAATCGCTCCGATTTCCCGATGCCGGATATCACGCTCTACGCCGAGATGCTCGCCATTTGACAGCGCTTCGCAGAACTATCACAATGAAATTAAGGACTGTTTCCAAGTTCATGCCAAACAAGGCGTGGGCTACTCTTTGCAGCAGTCCTTGTTCTTTTTCTAGCCCCTCCTCGTGGTTCGTCAGCGTGATGGTGAACCGTATTCGACGCACCCCACAGCGACCGTACGCGCGTCGCCCCGCGGAAGCGGGAGCGACGGTATGGCGCAGGAGCGGATGTGAGGGTCGATGTTCGCCCCGTCAGCCCTCGGTGACCAACGGCAGGGGCGCGCGTTCCGGCGCGGGTTCCAACCCGTAGACATGCGCCGCGTTGCCGCCCAGGAAGAGGTTCCGCTCGTCGTCCGAGAGGAAGTCCAAGCCGTACCGCGCCCAATCGAGAAGCTGCCGGTAGGTGTAGTCCACCATCGTCCGAGGCAGGTCGCTGCCCCACATGAGCTTGTCGATCCCGACCTCCAGCGACGCGATCCGCACGGCTTCTTGGGCGTTCTCGAACGCTGAGCCGTCGTCGCGGTAGAGCCAGCAGATGCCCCCGGACTCGATCCAGATGTTGGGAATCTGAGCCAGACGGAGTTGCGGAAACCAGTCGGGACGGTTCGCCATCCCAAAGTGCCCCAGGGCGATGCGAAGCTCCGGGAACGCCCGCGCCACAGACGCCATCTCGTCCACCTGCGATGCGCCGAAGTCGAGATCGACGGCGAGAACCGCCCCGTCGGACTGGAGCTGCTCCCAGAGCTTCATCAGCGCCGGATCGGTCAGATGGATGCGCGGATTCGCATGGGCGAGCCGCAGCGCCGGCAGCTTGAGCCCCCGGAACCCCTGTCGATGCGCCGCCTTCCACGCCGCGAGGCACTTCTTCGGCTCCGCATAGTCGATCAGCGCGTGGGCGAAGAAGCGTCCCGGATGCGCCTGCATCACCTTCGACAGGTACGCGTTCTGGATGCCGTCCATCGTCTCCTGGACGACGACGCCCACCTCGACCCCGGCGTCGTCGAAGTGCGCGAGCGCGCGTTCGGCGGTGCAGCGGCAGTCTTCGAACGACGGCGGCATCATTAGGACGACGTTCTCGCCCATCCGCACTTTGCCGTTCGTCAGCGGCTTGACGACGATGTCGCCGATCCGCCCGTCGATGACGTCCCACAGATGCATGTGCGCGTCGACGATCATATGCCCAAACCTCCTGGGTCCGGCGTCCTCACACGGGCTTCGACGTGACCCGCATCGTCCCGACGAACGACTTGCCCGGTTCCAGTTCGATGAGTCCGACATCCAACCCGCGTATCGCCAAGTTGGGCGCGTCCGTCGGGCAGGTATAGGGCTCGAAGCAGATGGCGCGACGGTTGGGTGGCGTGTAGACGACGATCTCGCGGAACACGCCGTCGCTCTCGACGACCGTCTTGAGCCCCAGCGCGCGGTCCTCGATGACGCAGCGGGACTTGCCGTCGCGCTCGTCCTTCTCGATGCCCGTGAATACGTCGTCCCACCGCATCCCCTCGAAGCTCTTGCCCTTCCGCAGGTCGGTTCTACCGGAGACGGGAACGATGCGTCCGGTCGGCAGGAGATGCTG
Source organism: Candidatus Poribacteria bacterium (assembly GCA_016866785.1). Lineage (NCBI taxonomy): Bacteria > Candidatus Poribacteria > Candidatus Poribacteria bacterium. The sequence continues at coordinate 22,853 of VGLH01000052.1, read as the reverse complement.
GTCGAGCTCCCAGTATGCGGCGGCGGGAACCGTGACGACGCAGTTTTCCGGCGACGTGCGCTCCGAGATGGGGCAACGGAAGTAGGGGTGGAATCCGACGCCCATCGGGAGCGTGCGCTCGCCCGCGTTCGTCGCGGAGAAGGTCATCGCGAGCGCGTTGTCATGCAGGGAGTACTCGACACGCAGGCGGAACGGGAAGGGGTACTGCCGCCCGATGTCGGCGAACTCGCGCGAGTCGAAGGTCAGGGCGCAGGACGCCCCATGCGGCGTCGCCTTGTGCTCGGCGACCTTCCAGGCGCGCGTGTAGACGAGTCCGTGGATGTGATGTCCCGCGCTGTGCTTGTCCTCGAACTCGTACATCTCGCCGTCGTACATGAAGATGCCGTGGCGGATGCGATTGGGGAACGGGAAGAGGATCGGCGTTCCGTACGATGTGGGTCGGTGGACGATGGTCGCGATGTCCGGCGGCGGATCCAACAGGTGCGCGATCTGCCCGTGGTGCGTGACCGTGTAGTCCATGCAGGTCGCGCCGATTCCGGGCAGGATGCGAGCGCGCTGTTTGCGGGCTTCGTCGCGGAGCTCCAAGACGCGCGTGCCTCCGTGCGTGGCGTCGTGGATGGAGTAGGTGAGCGGCATCGGGTCGCCCTCCGGGTGGGTATCGGGAGGAACGCCGCGATTCTACTGGAGGGAGCCGGTTCGTGAAAGCCCGATGCGTGCCATTGACGCGGAAACGCAACGAATCTATGATGAGGATGTGTCGAGTTTCGTGAACACAACCTCGGCATGGCGTGCGGAAAGGTGGCTTCGATGCGTGTCGGGTTACGGATCGGCAGTTTCCTGGTTCTCGCGCTCGCGGTCTCTGTGTCCACGGCTCGCGGCGAAGTCGTCGGACAATGGCTGTTCGACGAGGGCGCCGGAGATGTCGCCAAGGACACCTCCGAGAAGGGGAACCACGGCAAGATCAACAACGCGAAGTGGGTCGCTGGGAAGTTCGGGAAGGCGCTCGAGTTCGCTGGCGGCGCCTCGAACGTCGAGATTCCGTGGGCGGCGACGATGTCCGTCGAGAAGTTCTCGCTGATGGCGTGGGTCAACGTCCCCAAGCTCACGGGGAACTGGCAGACGATCGTCACGCAGAACACCGACGGACCTACCCGGAACTACGGAATCTTCATCAATAACGCAGGCGGCGTTATCCACTACTCCTTCACGTTCGGGAAGGCTTGGCAGTCGTTCGACGCCAAGACGGGCGTGGTCGACGGGAAGTGGCATCACATCTGCGCGACGTACGACAAGGAGGCGTTCATCCTCTATGTGGACGGGATCGAGGATGCGCGCACACCGCGGAACGTGACGCCGGATACGGCGAAGACGGTCATCACGATCGGTTCATGGGTGGGCGGCGGCTGGCTGCAAGGCGCGCTCGACGAGGTCGCGCTGTTCAACAACGCGCTCAAGCCCAACGAGCTCAAGTCGGTCATCACCAACGGATTGGCGTCGAAGCCCGTCGATCCGAAGGGGAAGGTCGCCGCCACCTGGGCGGCATTCAAGGCGCGCTGAGCGCCGGAGAGGATACGTCCGTGAAGAAGGGGTTACTGGCGTTGGCGGTGTGCGGTGCGTTGACGGTCGCGATGACCTCGCAGGCGGGCCTCGTCGGCTTGTGGACGTTCGACGACGGCAGCGGAACCGCCGCCGCTGACCGGTCCGGCAACGGCTACAACGGCAAGGTCAACAAGGCAACCTGGGTCGCCGGCAAGTTCGGCGGAGCCGTCGGGCTGAACGGTACCGACGCCAACGTCGAGGTGGCGCACGGCGCCAAGCTCTCCGTCACGAACTTCAGCGTCATGGCGTGGGTGAACGTACCCGCCAAGACGGGCAACTGGCAGACGATCATGACGCAGAACACCGACGGACCCATCCGCAACTACGGCATCTTCATCAACAACGCCGCCGGGCAGGTCCACTACTCGTTCACGTCGGGCAAGGCGTGGCAGTCCTACGACGCCAAGATGAACGTGATCGACGGCGCGTGGCATCACATCGCCGCGACCTACGACGGCGCGAAGTTCCGCTTGTATGTCGACGGCAAGCTCGACGCCGAGACCGACAACAAGACCAAACCCGACACCGCGACCACGGTCATCACGATCGGTTCGTGGGTCGGCGGCGGGTTCCTCAAGGGCAGCATCGACGAAGTCGCCCTCTACGACAACGCGCTCACCGCAGCCGACTTGGCGAAGGTCATGACGGGTCTGTCGACGCCGGTCGAGCCCAACGGCAAGACGACGACGGCATGGGCGGCAATGAAGACGGCACGCTAGCCGTCGTATCCATCATACGGTCGTTGAAGAAGAGGCGGGTTCGCACCCGCCTCTTTCGCTTGCATGCGCGGTCCGAAGCGTCCTGTCGCAACGCGGCTTGACAAGGCATCGTGGCAATATTACCCTTGTCTATGTCACGCAAGACCCTCCGGTTTCCTCGGGAAGTGATGAGATCGTCTACCCAGTGTTTACAGAAGTGAACACGGTGGACGCCACAACGAGCCGGCTGCCGCCGGTCATACGGGGTCGATAGGGCGGTGTCGGTCGAGAGGAGCCAGCAACGGCGCGGCTTCCTCGCCCTCGACGCCTCCGATAGCCGCAGACAGACCCCTCGGCGAGATGTTTGGCACGATCCGTGCTACAAACCAAGCGCCCTTCGGTGCGTGTCCTTCAGAGGTGGCTGCGAGGAGCGGCTCCTGGGAGTGGCGAAACCGAGATCGCAGATCGGGAACCTCAGGCGTAAGGAGCTAGTCAGCAATGAAGCGTTTTCTCTAAGTGGCGTTGGTCGGTGGACTCGTCGTCATGGCGGGCGTTGCGCGAGCGCAAGTGACCCAGGACGGCACCTTCCAGACGGGCGTCGCCAGCATCCTCAAGTGGATCCTCTCCGACGAAACGGACGGTGACTCCGGCGCGACGGTCGATACGTGGAACGTGAACGACAGCGGGTACGGGGCAGTAGGCAGCACGATCGGCGACAACACGGCGACTGCCGACGGCGTCGATACCGCTAGCGACCGGTACACGGACTCCGTCATCGTCTTCCGCCTCGTGACAAACGGTGAACCCACGATCGACGCAGAGTTCGACGGGCCCTTCACGGAGGGTACGTCCGGCGCCAGCGATACGCTGGCGACGTTCTTCAACATCATGAGCGACGGCGACGGGACGGGCACAGACAGTACCGCTGGTTCCGATTACACAGGGCGAGCTTGGTCTGCGTTCGCAGCCGAGAATGCCGATGCAGGCATCGGCGGAAGCGCCGGCACGCTCTATGAGTTCGGCCGCACGACGCTCAACTTCGTCTACATCGCCGGCGCTTCGGCGGTCACCGACAGCTGGCGCGGAGCCGGCGGCGACGGCGGCGGCACAGGCCAGACGCTCACGACACCTACCGTGACTGGCGCGAACTACGTCCTCGACGGCGCCGGCGGCGCCGGCGGCGGCACGGATTGGGCAGACAACCTCACCCCGTTCACCGGCGAGGCGACGACGCACATCGCCCGCGATGGCGCGATCATGTTCCAGGTGACCGTCCGCGCGATGAACGGCGAGGACTTCGGGAACGACAGCGACCTGACGGAAGCTCCCGAAGTGGCGACGGACTACCAGTGCACGCTGACCCTTACGGCGACCCCGTAAGGACGAGCGGCTGAAGTTCCCGCATCGATGAGGGCGCGGCTTCGCGCCCTCATCTTCCCACCACGGCTCGCGCTCTATCCGTATGGCTAGCGCGGCGAGCCGGGCAGCCGACTCGCACCGTAAGGGTCCCGACCGTGACCAGGCGGATCTTCATCAGCGCCGTTCTCGCTCTCGCACTGACCGCGGCGGCTCCCGTCGTCGCGCAGGTGAACGAGACGAACGATGGAGCCACCTTCAGCGCGAAGGTGGGAATCATCGTCAAGTGGCTGAACCCCGCTGAGGAGGTGAGCGCGCCGGTCGGGAACCTCCGCGACTGGTCGAACGCCCTCAGCACGGACACCGGCGACACGGACACGGTCGCCGTGTTGAGGCTCGTCACGAACGTGGACGTTCGCCTCACCGGCACGGCGGACCCGCTGACCCACCCCGACAATGCGGCGGAGACGCTCGCCACGTTCGTCTGCGTCCAGACCGACGGCAGCGGACTCGAAGAGGCCGTCATCGACGGCACGGGCGATCCGGCGACGGGCTTCGAAGAGGATCAATACGCGCCGGCTCGCGGTGTGGGACCGGACTACGAGGACGGGCGGTTCAACTTCGTCTACGTCGGCGGGGGCTCAAATGCCGCTGACACTGAGGCCTCCAACACGTGGGTCTCGCCCACGCGGCTCGCGGAGCTCTCCGCTGTGCCGGCTCACAATGCGCAGTTCTCGATGGGAGCGCTCCTCGGCGATGGGGCTCTCATCAAGCACGTCCCGCGCGACGGATCCGTGCTGGTCCGCGTGACGATGCGCGCTCTGAACGGCGAGGACTTCGGCATCGACTCCGACGACACGGAAGCTCCGGACGTCGCCAGCGACAGTCCCTACACCGCGACGGTCCAGCTCACCGCCCTACCCTGAGCCGACTTGGGCTGAGCGCGACGCAGCGCTACTTGACTCGCTGCCGCGTTGATGGCAGTCTATACCTAGCAGCGAATCACACGTGTGGAGCCTTCGAGCCGCGCCGAGCCAAGACGGCGGCTTGAGCGCTCCGCGTGCGCTTGCTGGGTTTAGTGGTTCATTTCGGAGATAGTGAAAGCCCCGTAGGGGCGGGTCTGAGACCCGTCCCTACCACCGCAAGGCCTTCGATCAAGCCATGAATCTATGAAACAGATATCTAGGGAACCGATCGGCGTTCGGTGACGTTTCTTGAGTTGCGTCGCCACGTGAGTTCTCACGGCTTCGGCGGAGGAACCGTCCGAGATGGTTCGGATGCACGGCAGATGGGCTAGCGCCTGGGTTGCGCTGTCGTCCCTGCTGATGGCGCTGACGGCGTTCCGCGCCCATGCCGTGATCGGGCTGACGCCCCTCCGCGTCGATGTCTACGCCCGCCCTGGACTACCGACCCCCTTCCAGATGACCCTCATCAATACGACGCCGACGACCCGGGATGTTCGCCTGCTCGTGCAGCGCGTGAGCGTCGATGAGGACGGCAACGCGTCGCTCGTCGAGGACGTCGCGCCGGATGACAGCCAGGCGTTCGCCGCGCCGGAAGGCGAGTCGTCAGGCGTGGATGTCCGGACGCTCATCACGGTTGCTGGCGGGGGCACGGTAACGCTGGCTCCCAACGAATCGCGCGCGATCGACTTCTCGGTGAACCTGCCGCCGGACGCCCAGGACGAATACCTGGCGATGATCGTCGCCGATCCGGGTCCCGAAGCGGCTCCCGTGCGGGGGAATACGACTCGGCGCGTGAACGTCGTGTTCCGGATCGCCGCGTCGGTGTTCATCGTGGCGGGGTATCGCCAGGAGATCGGCAGAGGGCGCGATACGGAAGTGCTCCTGCGGCGGATGAAGCCGGAGTACTACAACGTCAACATCAGCGAGTTGGAGGCGTTCACGCCGAAGCCGGGCGACGAGAAGCCGGCGCTGCGCGTCTTAGGCAAGCTGGAGAACCTGAGCACGACGTTCATCTCGCCGGTGATCCGCGCGCGACTGCGGGACGTCGCCAAGCGGCGCATTCTTGAGGAAGTCGTGCTGCGGCACGGTTTCGACATGGTGTTTGCGAACACGACGCGGCGGTTCCGGGGCGAGTTCGAGTCGCCGCTAGAACCCGGCAAATACCAGATTCTCGTGGACGTGGATTGGGGAGAATCCCGGCAGGCGACGCGGCAGGAGATCGCCGTCGAGGTGACGGAGCCGATCGCGGGAACACGCCCTCCGGTGAGCGGTGTCCTGCAGTTGAGCATGAAGAAGGCGTTCATCAGCGTTCGCCCTGGTGAGACGAGCCGAGGAAAGTTGACGCTGAAGAACACGTTCAAGGAACCGATGCGCGTCACGCCGCAGTTCCTCGAAGAGTCACCGCTGGCGAGTTGGTTCACCTTCTCGCCCAAGACGCTCGTCATCGCTCCCGACGCGGAGCGGACCGTCAACGTGACCGTGAAGGCGGACAAAGAGAGCTCGCTAATCACCGAACAAGTGCTGATCGGGATGGTTCCGGTGACCTTCTCCGGCTCGACGTTCCCCGATACGGAGACGCAGGTCCTGCAGGCAACCGTCCGCGTTCTGCCGCCGCGTTCCGCCGAACAAGCCGCTGGCACGGATGGTGCATCCGTACAGGATGGCGTCGGCGACGAGTAAACGAGTGAAGCCGCGCAGTACGCGTCGCGAGCGGCTCTGCGCCCTTGCCCGACCCGCATCCGGTATGCCACCATTGAAAACGGATCGCGTCGGGCGTACACTTATGTGCGCATCGTCGCCATAGGACTAGACACATGCGCATCGCTCGGATCCTTGCTATGGTCGCGCTCTGTCTGGCGTCGAGGGATACGCGCCTGGCGACGACGGACTCTTCGGCGCAGACGTACCAGGTGACGGTGAACAGCATCCTCGCCTTCATCACGGCGAAGCAGTCGCCGACGGCGGGGACCGGTATCACGGACTGGGAGAACGCCAACAACACCTACGACAAGACGGACTGCGTCGCGATCTTTCGCCTCGTGACGAACAAGAGCGCGACGATCGACACGACGACGACGCAGGCGAATCAGATCCTGACGAACTCGGCCACGAGCGAGCAGTTGCCGACGTTCTACAACCTGAACTCCGATGGCGACGGGACTTCGACGACGGGGTTCGCGTCAGGGCAATACGGCAACGGCATCGGGCCCAAGAGCGGGTCTTCGATGACGAATTTTCAGTATGTCGGTGGCGGAAATGCGACGTGGGCGAGCGATAACGGCTATACGGCAGCGCAGTTTCTGAGCGCGGGCAAGACGCTGACTCGCATCAATAAGGACGGCGCGGCGCTGCTGACGCTGACCGTCCGAGGATTGAACGGCGAGGATTTCGGCAACGCGAGCGACAACACCGAGGCTCCCGAAGTGGGAACCTACACGGTGTCGTTCACGCTGCGGGCGACGGCGATTCCGTAGCGAGTAGCGTGGCAGTAGGGGCGGGTCTCAGACCCGCCCCTACGATGGCAGGCGTGGTCGGTATCGATGAGGATGAAGCGGGGCAGAACGATGTGGCGCGTCGGACGTTCGAGCATGTTGGGTGTGTTCTGCGGGGGTCTGATGTTGCTGGCGCGGGGCGCGTGGGATGCTCCCACGTGGTCTGGCGGCGGGTTTCCGGCGAACCCGAACCCCGCCACGTACTCGCAGGCAGGCCTGTCGACATGGGATACGACGGAGGCTACCCCCACACCGTCGGATGGGGCACTCCCGACAGGGGCTGGCGACTGGCCCGTGCGTTACCGGATCAACCTCGCACGCAACGAGAGCGCAACGATGTCGACCGTCACGGCTCCGGCTTCTCTGACGCACCCGACGACGGGCGATACGCTCAAGACCTATTGGTGGTTCGACGGCAGCGAGGCTTCGGGGAACAAGCCCGGCTGGACACCGTCGCCCCCGGCGTCGCAGGGCTACCTGAACCCGGTGCTGGGTTCGGCGTTCATGACGGGCGTAGGGGTTCAGAAGAACGACGTGAACGGAGGTCCCAGCAACTTCGCGTTCCAGGTGGTCTGCCGGGGAATCAACAACGAGAACTCGGGCAGCAGCAGCGATCTGACGGAAGCCCCTGACACGGGAACCTACACGACGAGCCTGACGTTGAGGATGACCTACTAACGGTCAGTGACAGTGAGTTGTCGGTTTGTCCAACCCCTACCCTAACCCTCCCCCATGCGAGGGGGAGGGGACATAGCCTCCTCCCCCCGCGAAGCGTGGGGGAGGATTGAGGTGGGGGGAATACGGCATCTCCAAAGTCACGGGCCACTAGCGGCGTCGCAAGCCGGGAACTGAGCGGCAGATGCGACCTTTCCAACGATGGATGGCGTGGATTACCTTCGTCCTGTGCCTCGTGCCCTCCCGAGCGCTCTACACCGCGCCCGGAGGCGGCGGAGGCGGCGGAGGCGGAGGTCGCGACTTCTCCGAGAAGGTGAACGACTACACGGGCGTCGTGGGCAGCATTCTCGCTTCTATCGACGACAATACCCCCGTCACGAACCCGTCGACGAGCATTGACGACTGGCAGAACGCGAATCTGGCGACGAGCAAGAGAGATGCGTACGCCGTCTACTGGCTCGTGACGAACGGACACGCCGTGTTCGACACGACGACGTCTCAGGCGAACCAGATCCTCACGGACTCGGTGGGCGGGGAGACGCTGGCGACCTACTACAACCTCGTCGCCGAGAGCGCGCTGGGCACCGTCGCGGACGGTGTCACAACGACCGGATTCGCGACGGAGACGACGACCGACGGCATCGGGAGCGGAGACTTCCTCTACGTCGGCGGCGGCTCCAGCGCCTTCGAGACGCAGTTCCTGGGAACCAGCAAGACGATGACGCATGTCTACACGGACGGAGCGGCGCTGATCCGGCTGACGGTTCGCGGCACGGTGCCGAACCTGAGCAGCGGATCGGGCGACCAACTGGATACCTACCTGAAATACGATGGCGATCTCTACGTCAGCGGAGCCAGCGGACAGACGGGGTTCAGCCTGGTCGGCGGGAGAGCGCCGAGGGCTATCAGAACTTCGTCGCGCACGGCACGTTTCTTGGTTCAACGGGTGTGACCGTCACCTACAACACACCGGCGTCCGACACGAGCATGACGATGGCGATCACCTCTCGAGCGATCAACAATGAGAACTCCGGCAGCGCGAGCGACCTCACCGAAGCCCCCGACCAAGGGACCTATGTGATGGGCGGCGGAGGCATGACACTTCGGATGTCGTGGTAGCGGCTCTGCGAAGGATTCACGGAACCTCGCGCCCTCAATGAACGCAGGCGATTGTGCGAGTTCGTGCCTTCTGCCTTCTGCTCGCTCTGATCCTCGCTCCGGCGCTCCACGCCAGCGTCTCCGTGACGCCCATGCGCTTGGAGATCCTCGCCGAGCCCGGCGGCGCGCCGGAACCCTTTGAGCTCGTCGTCGCGAACACGAGCGAGACCCGGCGGACGATCCGCGTCCGGGCGGAGGAGTTCCGCCTGGGTCTCAAAGGCGAAATGCTCTTCGAAGAGCGGCTTCGAGAAGAACAGGGCGATCGGTACACTCCGTTCGAGCTCTCCGCCGCTCCGTTCATCTCGATCGCGGATCCTGTCTTTCCGTTGGACCCCGGGGAACAGCGTCGAGTGCGCGGCACGGTCCGGCTCCCCGTGACGGCTCGCGGCGAGTACTACGCCTCCATCGCCGTCAACCCGGGCCCGGCAGATCCGGTCACGTCGACGACAGCATCCCGCCGCGTCAGCGTGACGTTCGAGGTGGGCGTGCTGGCTTTCGTCACGGCGGGTGTGCGCCGACCCAGCCGCTTTCCGGACCAACCGCCGACGGTGATTCGCGCGATCGAACCGTATTACGATGTGCGCGTGGTCGATTGGGGCGTGGATTTCCCGAAACCCACCGAATCGCGGCAGACGTTGAAATTGGTGGGCAAGTTTGCTAATAAAGGGAATACCCACATCCTGGCGGACGTCACAGCGACGGTGCGCAATCTGGACGAGCGGCGCATCGTCGAGGAGGTGATCATCCCCGCCGGGTCGAAGGTCGTGTTCCCGAACTCGGAGCGCGAGTTCGTCGCCACGGTCCAAGCGCCGTTGCGCCCGGGAGCGTATCAAGCGGAGCTGCGCATCGGTTGGGGCGGCGCGTTGGACGTCGCGACGCGAATCACGCAGTTCGAGGTGCGCGCGCCGATCGCCGGCGTTCCAACGGAGATGCGCCGCTTGGGGGTTCTGGGTCTGGCGTCCGAGCGCATCACACTGGCGGGGAGCGCTGGCAGAGTCGTCCGCGAGGATGTCACCATCACGAACAATGTGGACGAGCAGTTGGTTGTTTCCGTGCATCCAAGTGAAGGCTTGACAGCGGTTCCATCGCGGTTCTTGGTCACCGCTGGCGGGGAACGCTCCTTCCAGGTTCGTGCTGTGCTGGACTCAAAAGCCCTGTCGGATGTGAGTGAGAAGTTCGTCGTTCTGGAACCGAGGAGGCTTGATGGCACAGCGCTTCCTGAGCCGGAGACGCGCCAGCTCGCTGTCCTCCTTCGCGTTCTTCCGCCCGGATTCCAGGGCAGGAGCCCGGGCGAGTAAGCACACCCTCGAAGCGACGGGTGCTGCCGTCCGCGTCGCTCAACAGGACATCGCGTAGTCTGACGGGGATTTGGGAGCCCGCCGCGAACGTCTGCGGGCATGAAACGTCTCGGTCTGCGCACTGCTGCAGCGCGTCTTGCACAGGAATGGGGCACGATCGTGAACAGATTGCTTCCCGGCACGCGAAGCACCCTCCGGTGGATGCTTTCGTTGGGGCTGATGCTCTCCGCGTATGCGCTTGGAGGCTGCGCCGGAACGCGGGGTGGAGCCGTCGGTGCAGCGCCTGAGCCAGAGACCCCGGCGCGAGTGGTACAGCCCCTTCCGGTGACTCCTCCGCCCTCTGCCACGACTCCGAGCGTGCCCAGGGTCGCGCCCCAGCGGGAGGTCGCCGTCCTGCCGTCGCCGACGGAGCCTCGCGCGACAACGCCCACACCCGAACCGACCACGGCGGATGAAGCCGTCTCAGCGGAACCCGTGGAGAAGTTCGAAGAAGAGGAACCGGTCCTCATCTCGTCCTCATGGGTCGGCGACTCCATCCAGAACGTCATCGGCGACCTGGCGCTCGAACACAACCTCCAGATCTTCGTCTCCGAGCTCGTCCGGGGCAGCGTCACCGTGCAGGTCGAAGAGATGCCGCTGGAGCGGTTCCTCGACTACGTAACGGCTCCGCTGGGTGCCGACCTATAAGAAGCTGGGTCCCAAGACCTACTTCGTCGGTCCCGCGCAGGCGAGAAGCCCCGCGTTCCCCCGCGTTTCCGAGACGATCTTCTACAACCTGCGGTACGTCACGGTGGGGCAGCTCCGCGACCTGTTGCCCGACTGGGTGGTCGAGTATGTCCGCCTAGCGGCGAACCAGCCCTACGCCCTCATCGCGGCTCCGATCGTCTACCGCGACGACATCATCCAGATCATCCAGAAGATCGATCAGCCGCCGGTGCAGGTGGTTCTGAGCGCGCTCGTGACGGAGTTCACCGAGGAAGCCGGCAAGGAGCTCAAGGTCGGGTGGGACTGGCAGACGACGCGGTCTCCGCTGACCGCCGCTGGAACGCCTCCGGCGGAGGGGTTCTCGGACGTTCGGGGGAACCAACAGGAGCTCGGGTCGTTCATCCAGAACTTGACGGTCACGCGCACGGGCGAGTACACGAACCGGCTCCTGGCGACGCTGAACGACCTGGTCTCGTCTGGCAAAGCGAAGATCCGCGCCAACCCGGCGGTCATCGCTCAGAATGGCAAGGAAGCGACCATGGAGATCGGTCTGGAGCAGTACTACAAGATCGAGACGGGGACGGTCGCCTTCCCGCGCGTCGAGCTCCAGAAGATCCAGTCCGGGACGATCCTCAAACTGACGCCCCAAGTTGCCGACAACGGCGATATCACGCTCGACTTGGCTCCCGAGGTGAACGACGTGATAGCGACGGGAGCCGAAGGGCTTCCGACCATCCAGAAGCGGAGCGTCAAATCGACGGTGCGGGTGCGCGACGGGGAGATGGTTATCATCGGAGGGATGATCGAGGAGCGGGAGCAGACCGAGGAGCGGAAGGTTCCGTTCTTCGGGTCGGTTCCCGTGATCAAGTACCTGTTCCGCGGCACTCGGAAGGCGACAACGCGGAAACAGGTCGCCATCTTCATCATGCCGAGGATCATCAAAGAGGGGCAGCCTCCGACGGACCTCAGCGCGATGGTTGGCAACTAGACGCCAACGGCTGTCGGTTCCTCCGCGCTTTGCACGATGACGCCATCCATTCTGGCATTCCGATCCGGCCTGAGCCTATGGACCTCGACGGGTGTCCGTATGTCTGACGCTGCCAGCCAGAGCGGGTGCGAGTGGGCGAACCACCATCCGGACTACCGCCCCTATCACGACGACGAGTGGGGGATGCCCGTCGTCGATGACCACCGGCTGTTCGAGAAGCTCTGTCTGGAGGGGTTCCAGTCGGGGCTGTCGTGGCTGACGATCCTGCGGAAGCGCGACGGATTCCGGCGCGCCTTCGCCGACTTCGACTTCGAGCAGGTGGCTCGCTTCGACGGTGCGGACGTCGAGCGCCTCGTCCAGGACGCCTCGATTATCCGGCATCGCGGCAAGATCGAGTCGACGATCCACAACGCGCGTCGCGCGCTGGAACTGCGCGACGAGTTCGGCTCGCTGGCGAACTACTTCTGGTCGTTCGAGCCGGAGCGGCGTCCCGTGCCAGACGACCTTCCGTCGTCCACGGCGGAATCCAAAGCGCTGAGCAAGGACCTGAAGCGGCGCGGGTTCACCTTCGTCGGACCCACGACGGTCTACGCGTTCATGCAGGCGATGGGGCTGGTCAACGACCACGTCGCTGGCTGCCCCGCGCGTGCGCGCTGTGAGCAGGCGCGTCAGGAGCTCGGAGTCATCGCCCGGCGCGCGTAGCCATCGACAGAACGCCTGCGCGCCTACAGGTTTTCGTGCGCCAGCGATCCGGGCCCGTCGGGACGAACACGCTAGGTTGACGTCTGCAGGCGGATTTTGCCTCCGCGCGTCCACACTTGCAGCGGGGCGTCCTGTGTCCGGTGCCGTCCTGCTGAGCCGACATAGAGCGCCTGATCGTCGCCAATCGCGGTCCACGTTTCGGTGCTCTTTCCCGCTTCGGTGCGAATCTCCCCGTATTCGGTTTCCAGCCGATGCTCCGCCGAGAAACCCGCCGGCACGCTCAGCTCGACGTCGCCCCATTCCGAGGAAAACCGAAGCGGCAATCGTTCGGCGAAGCAATCGTGGTTCAGCCGCGCCTGGATCTGTGACATGACTGTCGCGATGTCCATAGAGCCGATGGCGTCCTCGATGTGGACATCGCTGGCGTCAGCCCGAACCAGTATCGCACCGCGGATACGGTTCAGGCGCACCGATGGATCGGTCTTCGTGTGGCGGCGAATGTAGAATTCGTGTTCTGGGCTCCCATTGGATTCGCAGCCCGTCGCGACGCGGGTGACGATGCGCACTTCCCCTTCGATGTCCTGCAACGTAGCTCCGTTATCGTAGGCGATCAGGTCGACACCGGCGCGCATTCCCCGGACGACTGCGCCTGACGATGCGATACGTAACCGCATGGCTCTGGGCACGTGAATCGCGACCTTCTCGATGTCAACGGCGGGACCCGTCCAGCGGCGCGCGGCGTTCGTGCCGGGAACCTCATACTTGGAGGTCACCCAATCCTGATCCGGTACGGAGACATAGAGGAACGGGGGCGACGCGGTGAGATCGTTCACCCACTTCGAGGCGTCCGCGTGACGGAAGCGGAGCATCTCGCGAAAGGTGGTCAGGTCGCGCGTATCGCGGTAGCCGAAGTCTCGAAGCGCCTCACCGATGTCGCTCGTCACGTTGACGGACACCTTTTCGGCGCGGTGTTGAGCCACGTCGCGGTCGTGATCGAACGAGCGCACCTCGACGATGGCGCGTACATGCGGCTCGTCCCAGCCGAGCACTTCGACGATGGACCCCCCACCGCCTGCGCCTCCGATCAACACGGACAGCTCGCTCGCGTTCAGATGGAACGTCTGTTCGCGCGTGAGTTCGACGGTTTCACAGAGCTTGACGACCTTCTTGCGCTCGTTGATGACGGCTTCGATCCAGCCCAACTGCCGCTGCAGCCGATCTAGCTGCTCGTTGGCGTCCGAGGGGGAGAGCGCGCCGTCCTCGATCTTCTTCGTCAGTTCCTCGATGCGCTCGCGAAGCGTCTTGGCTGTGTCGAGCGCGGGTTGATCGACCACTTCGACGCGATCGCGCATGAACCGCGACACGCCTTCTTCAGCCATGGTATGACTCCTTCACGGTATCCGGGCAGAGGCGAACGGCTGTCCGCATGAGCGTAGCGGCGCGCCGTCGTTCGTCGTGCATCGCCACCTTGCTGCGCAGTCCTTCGAGTGTGCGGCGCAGTCTTTGGATCACGTCGTACACCGACGGTGGCTCCGGCTCCCTGGGCGGCTGGAAGCCCGCGCCCAGATCGTCGGGCACGTCCACCCGCAGCGAGCGGATCGCGTCGCGCAGAGCGACCAGTTCGTCCAGCGCGGCTCGCCAGTCGGTGGAGCGCGCCAACTGCGATTCGATGGCTGCGCGCTCCGACGGCGTCACGTCTCCTTCCAAGTACGCCGAAAGCTGAGAAAGCATGTCTTCGGTCATGGCACTCTTCCGTCGATCCAAGTCGCACTCGCAAACAAGCGCTTGTACTGCGTCGCGAGCTTCGCCCGCGCCCGATGCAGGCGCGTCGTCACCTTCTCCACCGACCATCCGAGGGCGTCGGCGATTTCGTCGTAGCGCATCGCTTCCATCTCGCGGAGCAGGAGCACCGCGCGATCATCCGGCGGCAGCGAGCGGATCGCTTGCCACAGGCGTTCGTTGGATTCCTGGCGTTCCATCTCTTCGTCCGGTTGTCGGAGAGGCGATACGCGCTCGACGAGCGGTTCCTCCGCGATGCGCGCGGAATGAGCGACGCGTTCCGCATGGCGCAGACAGAGGCGCACGGCGATCTGTCGGAGCCAGCTCTTGAATGCCGCCCGACCCTCGAACGTGCCCAACCGACGGTAGGCGTTGAGAAACGTCTCTTGGCACAGGTCACGAGCGTCCTCGACGGATGAGGTCATGCCGTAGCAGATCGTGTAGACCAGTCCGACGTACCGGCGGTACAGGGCTTCGAACGCCACATCATCGCCGCGATGGCATCGTTCGATGAGTTCGTCGTCCGACTCGGATCGTTCCATCGTGCCGCCTCTGGAAGCTATAGAGACGCTCAACGCGAAAAACTTGCGTCCAAACACGCTGTGACATCACACATAGCCCAGGCTTCGTGAAGCATCTGCATGACGTGCATCCGTCGGTTCTTCGCTTCACTCCTCAGAGACTTGTCCCGATGCCTGTCCTGCTTGCCCTGAACGCCAAGCGAAGGGAACGCCTTGAGGGGCAACACGAAGGATGAGAGAGCTCGTGGGAGCAACACGCGCTTCGCAGTCGTGAATGGGCCCGCGCGACGGAGCCCTTTTCATTTCGGCGCGCCTTTGCCATTCTGCCGACGCATCGACGCGGCTGAGATAGTCCGACAAGCTGGCGCGGTCGCACATAGCAGGAGCATCCAGTGGACATTCGGCAGGTCGTCGTCACGGGTCAGAACGAAGTGGAACTCCGGTCGGAGGAGCTGAGCGACGCGAATCTCGGCTCCAACGAGGTGTTCATCGAGACGGAGTTCACCTACATCAGCACGGGGACGGAGCTCGCCAACTACACGGGCACCGATCCGAACGTGTTCCGTCCCGGGGCGTGGTGCGCCTATCCGTGGCGCTCCGGCTATGCGAACGTCGGGATCGTCCGCGCGGCAGGGGATCGCGTGTCGCGGGTTCAGGTGGGCGACCGCGTGTTCACCTATGGGAACCACGTCTCCGCCCTGCGATACGGCACAGATCGGCTCATCGTGAAGGTTCCCGAGGGGATCGATCCGGCGATCGCGGCGGCGTCTCGGATGGCGGGCGTCGCGACGACGGGGATCATCGTCGCAGAGATCGTCAACAACCCGTGGGTCGTCGTGTTCGGGTTGGGGATGGTGGGGAACTTGGCGGCGCAGTCGTTCGGGATCATGGGCTGCCGGGTCATCGGCGTCGATCCGGTGGAGGCGCGGCGGAAGCTCGCGGAGCGATGCGGCGTTCCATTCACGGTGGGCGGCTCGCCGGAGGAGGTTCAAGCAGGGGTTCGTGAGATCACCGGCGGGGAGATGGGGAACATCACCGTCGATGCTGTGGGACATAGCGCGGTGTGCAAGCAGGCGCTCAAGGCGACGGCGACCTTCGGTCAGTTGGTCATCTTGGGCAGCCCGCGCGTGTCGGTGCAGGGCGATCTGACGGAGGTCTTCTCGGACACACACACGCGGTGGATCACGATTCGCGGCGCGCTCGAATGGTGCCTGCCGATGTATCCGACCATCGGGAACCAGGTATCGCAGTTCAGCAAGCAGCGGATGATCTTCGGCTGGCTGGAGACGGGCAAGCTGCAGTTGGAGCCGCTCATTTCACACCGCCTCAAGCCGGAGCAGATCAAACAGGCGTACGACGGTCTGCGCGATCAGCCGAACGTCTACACGGGGGTTCTGCTCGACTGGCGGTAGCGGCTAGGACACTGGGCTCGGCTCTACGGGAACCGTAGGGGCGGGTCTGAGACCCGCCCCTACGACCAAGGAACGCCGCCGCTCGGCGAGAGCCGCGCTGAGTCGGAGATGTCCGGGCGTGGAGGGGTACGGTGAGCGACAGACCGCGCGTGTTCATCACGCGGCCCATTCCGGCGGAGATCGCCGACCGCATCCGCGAGACGTGCGACGTCGACATGTGGCACACGAGCGCTGTCACGCCGCCCATCGCCGACCGTCTGCCCGACCTCGACGGGCTCCTCACCTATGGCCACGAGGCGGTGACCGACGCGATGATGGCGACCGCGCCGCGTCTGCGAGTCATCTCGAACATGGGCGTCGGGACGGATCACATCGACTCACGGGCGGCGAAGACGCGGGGCATTCAGGTCGGGAACACGCCGGGCGTCCTGAGCGACGCGACGGCGGACATGACCTTTGCCCTGCTGCTGAGCGCGGCGCGAAACGTCGTGCGCGGGTCGCGCTATGTCCGCGCCGGGGAGTGGGGTTACTACGACCCGAACATCCTCTGGGGTCAGGAGGTCCACCACGCGACGCTGGGGATTGTGGGGATGGGGCGGATCGGGTACGCCGTTGCCAAACGGGCGCTGGGCTTCGACATGCGCGTGCTCTACTACAAGCGGACGCGCCGTCCCGACTGGGAGGCGGAGCTGGGCATCGAGTACGCGGAGCTGTCCGACCTGCTCCGCCAGTCGGACTTCGTGACGCTCCATCCGCCGATGACGCCGGAGACGCGCCATCTCATCGGGTCGGCGGAACTCGCCCTGATGAAGCCGAACGCGATCCTGGTGAACATCGCGCGCGGGGGCGTCGTGGATCACGCGGCGCTCTACGACGCGCTGGCGTCGGGTCGGATCGCCGGAGCCGCCCTCGACGTGACGGAGCCGGAGCCGATCCCGGCGGATCATCCGCTGCTGTCGCTGGAGAACGTGGTCATCGCGCCGCACCTAGGGAGCGCGACGGTCCAGACGCGCATGCGCATGGCGACGATGGCATACGAGAACCTCATGGCAGGTCTGCGAGGCGAGCCGCTGCCGTTCGGTGTGGCGTAGGCACGCTTACGCGATGCGGTTCGTCTCGAGCGCTTCCCGCGTCCTCTTCGTGGCATCAATGACGATCCGCATGGCATTCACCTTGGAGTCATGGAAGGCGATGCTTTGCTCGCAGTCCTCCGGTGTCGTCAACACGAAATAGCCAGCATTGACTGACCCGATGACTCCGGCGCGCTTCATCGGCGCAAGAACCTGGACCTGAAGGGTTTCCTTCTTAAGGAGCCCCTTGATCTGGTCCTGCACGTGCGGATCGTTGATCCTCTCCAGGCGAGCGACCAATTGCTCGCCGTTCTTCGGCTCACGGAAGCCCTGAGCCTCACGAGACAGGTAGTCGTAGACGATCTGCTGCGCGACATATCTGGGCCCTACGGTCATGCTGCCGGTACGACCGGTCCGTCCGCGCGAGTGGAATGTCAAGTCAGTGCGATCCGGTGTCTTACCGGCTCCCGCTGACAGCAGTATGCCGCGCTCGAGGATGCGAGCCAGCGGCTGCCACGGGTTGTAGACCTCAGGACCGTACAGGAGATGAAAGTAGACTTGGTTCTCAACCGATCGGCGCATGAACCGCACAAACGGCGCAAGCTCGGAGGCCTGCGCGGCGGCGGTCGGTGTCGTCTCTGCCAGTCCGCGCGTCACATCTGCGACCCACTCATCGTATCGTGCGGCTTCCTTGTCGGCGCCTTCCCATGCTTCGGCAGGTTCATCGTCGGACACATGGAGCTCATCGGCACCCATGGGTCCGTTCTCGATGGCTACCTGCTCGAGCGCCAGGTAGCGCTGCCAGCCGAATCGCGTGACGTGGTGTCCTTCGGGCGCGCCGTGCTGTGCGAGCCCGTATCCGAGCAGGGAGTCGACGTGCTCATACAGATCATTCGCGTACAGAGCCTGGCTCACTGACTCGGAAAGGTGCTTCGGGTACCGTATCTCGAGTCTGTTGCTCAGCATCGGAAGATGCCCTAGAGCTTCCTCAACGAGATCATCAACGTTGGAGGCCTGACGACGCCGTGTCCGTCGACGGCTCGGAACACATGCCCTGGGAACTCGACGGATGGGTCGATCTCACGTTGGGCGGCTACGGCGAAGCCTAGCGCCGGAGCGAATCTGGCGACTTTCGCCCTCTGACAATGGGGATTCGCCCCACTCGCATAGATGTTGAACAGACCGCCCTGTCTGAGTACTTGCCCTACGCTGGTAAGCAGAGAGGTTGCACCCTGTTCGTCTCGGAACCCGAACTCATACGGATTCACAGCGACGACCTTCTGGAACGCGTTGTCGAGAAACGACAACTCCTCTGCTCGACAGATGACGTCAATACCGGCGTTGTGCGCCTTCCCCGAATCCCCATCGGTCACAACCGCGTCAGGCAGGTACTTCTCTGCGAAGCGCCCGTCTCCAGCCCCGATTTCGAGGGTGTCGTGGACCATACCTTCTTCCGGTTCGGGTCGGTGTCTGTACCACGGATTCTATCAGCCGGTTGAATGCCGATCAACGCAATGGCGGCGGGGAGCTCAGGCAGGCTTGCGCAGGACGACGACGCGGTTCGTGTTCGTGCCCTTTCGCCGGTTGTCCACGCCCCAGACGTTCGCCGTCTTGGTGAACTCCTGGTCGTTGATGAGGACGAGAACCGGCTCCATCCCGGCGTCGAATCCGCATCGCACGACGGTCTCTTCGAGCCGGACGGAGCCGCCCCGCACCTCGCCCACCTCGAAGGCGACATGCCCGCCCGGAACCAGCACGCGACGCAACTCCCGGAACGCGCCCGTCATCGCCTCCTGCCAATCCTCTAGCCGCCGGTAGAGGCGCATCGGGACGCGATCCGCGTCGATGTCGCAGAACCAGCAGCGGAGCCAGTTGTCCTGGGCGTAGTCCACGATATCCAGAAACGGCGGCGAGGTCACGATCAGGCGGACGCTGTCCGACGATATCTCCGGCGTCACTGCGCAGTCGCCCGTCAGCAGGCGGACATGTCCCGCGACGGACGCAAGCCGCTCACGCGTTCCCGCGTCTGTCCGGCTCAGCAGCGAGCGCGACTTCCGCAGGATGAGCTCGGGAACGGAGCGGCGCGGGGGCGTCTGGTTCCGCCGCGCGTTGATCTTCGCCTGCGACTCGACGGATACCGCCTGATTCGGCGGCAGCGTGTAGACCGAGAAGAACCCCGGCGAATGCCCCGTGAGACGGTTCACGGCGACCATGCGAATCCAGTCGTCGACCGGATCGCCGTCCGACCGTAGGAGGTATTGCCGCAGCGCGACGATCTCAGCGAGCGTGTCGGGGTGGTAGAACACCAGCAGGTCGGACGGGAGCGGTTCCGTCGGCACGAGCGGGATGTCGCGGAGCCGGTCAATGACGGCGTCGAGCGTCGGAGGGTTCAGGCGGGGACGGATCAGCAGGCGGCTCAGCGGGTTGATGTCGCAGCCGAAGGGGACGCGTCCGCGCAGGGCGGCTTCGAGGAGCGTCGTCCCGCGTCCCATGAAGGGGTCGTAGACGACATCGCCGGGTGCTGAGAGGCGTTCAAGGAAGAACCGGGGCAACTGCGGCTTGAAGCACGCGCGGTAGGAGACTTCGTGGAGGCTGTGCGCGGCGCGCTGCTTTGACGTCCAAAACTCGTTGATGTAGGTGGGAACGCAAGCGTCGTCGACGCGCGTTTCCGTGATGCGGGTCGGGGTCCCGAAGTCGCGGAAGGCGGCGAGCTCCGTGTGCCAGTCGCGGGCTGCGCCGGTCGCGTTCGACGGCTCGCTCAACTCGCAGGCTGTAGTTGGGCGCGGGATTTCGCCTGCCGCATCAGCCGTTCCTTGACTTCCTCCCACGGCAGTGGGCTGTCCGTCTCGTTCGACTCGGACAGCATCGTGTCGTAGACGTCTTCCCACAACTCGCCCCACAGGTCGATGACGACAGACCTCGGTTTTCCTTTCTCGTCAACGATGAAGTGGACGCCTTTCATCGTGAGGCCCCTTCGTGAGCAGTGTACCACAGAAGCCATCCGCCGAGTCCGGACCGTCAGGGAACGCGCCAAGCCAGTCGGATCCGCTCGGCGGCGCGGCGCAGGCGCTCGACGACGCGGCTCCTGCCCAGCAACGCGAGCACTTCGTAGAGCCCGGGTCCGACCATCCGACCCGTCACGGCGACGCGGAGCGGCTGGAGAACCTGGATCGGCTTGGCGTCCAGCGTTCCGACCCATTCCGAGACGCGCGCCTCGACCGTCGCCGCGTCGAACGGCTCGACCGTCTCGATGAAGTCCGCCGCCTGGGTCAGGACGTCGAGCGCGTCTGCCGCCTTGAACCACTTCTTGACGGCGGCATCGTCGTAGGCGTAGTCGTCGTCGAAGAAGTAGCTCGTGTAGGTGACGATGTCCGGCAGCGTGCGAAGCCGGTCGCCGACCGACTCGACGATCTGTTCGAGCTCCGCGCGCGGGACGCCGGAAAGGTTCAGCCCCGCTCCTTCGAGGAAGGGAACCGCCATGTCGGTGCGCTCGGAGACAGAGCGGCGGGCGATGTACTGGCTGTTGAGCCAGAGCAGCTTCTGCGGGTCGAAGCGGCTGGGGCTCCTCCCGACGCGGTCCAGGTCGAACTTCCGCACGAGCTCATCGACCGTGAACACTTCCTCGACGCCGTCCGCCGACCAGGATAGGCGCACGAGGTAGTTGACCATCGCATCGGGCAGGTAGCCCATCTCGCGGTACTCGCTCACGGACACCGCGCCGTCGCGCTTGCTGAGTTTCTGCCCCTGCATGTTGTGGACCATCGGGATGTGGGCGAACTGAGGCGGCTCGATGCCCAGCGCCCGGCAGATGAGGATCTGCTTGGGCGTGTTCGAGAGGTGGTCCTGCCCTCGGATGACGTGGGTGATCGCCAGGTCTTCGTCGTCGATGGCGGAGCTGTAGTTGTAGAGGGGCGTGAAGTTGTGCCTCATGATGATGAAGTCGTCGAGGGTGTTCGCCTCGAAGACGACGTCGCCCAGGACGAGGTCGGGGACGCGGATCGTCTGGCTCTCGACCTTGAGGCGCACGACGCGCGTTCTGCCCTCCCGCTCGAACGCGGCGCGCTCGTCGGCGGTGAGGTCGCGGCATCTTCCGTCGTAGCGATACGGGCGCTTGGCTTGCTCCGCCTCTTTGCGCTTGGCTTCGAGTTCGTCCTTGGTGCAGTAGCAGTAGTAGGCGGAACCCTCGTCGAGGAGCCTCCGCGCGCATTCCTGATGGCGCGCGACGCGTTCCGACTGGAAGTAGGGCTCGTGGGGCCCGCCGACGTCGGGACCCTCGTCCCAATCGAGACCGAGCCAGCGCATCGCGTCGAAGATGGCGGCGGTGGAGGCTTCCGTGCTGCGTTGCTCGTCCGTGTCGTCGATCCGCAGGATGAAGGTCCCGCCGTAGTGACGCGCGTAGAGCCAGTTGAACAGGGCGGTGCGGGCTCCACCGATGTGGAGGTATCCGGTGGGCGACGGTGCGAATCGGACGCGGACGGGGCTGGGATTCACGACATCCTCTCTTCCGCGGGGTCGGGGGGTTCGACCCAATAATGCCCTAGGTTCGATTCATTGCCAAATGAGCCGAATGACGCAAAACCGCTTGACTTCCGGTCGCGCGGTGCTATCCAAAGCTGTATTCCCGCCAAGTTCTGCGGAACTCTCACCCGCGCGTGAGCGCTCGACCTAACCAGTCGGCGGAAGCGACGGCGGTGGGGATTCGTCGCGGTCACGGTCTGGCATCTGAACCTGTTGCTGGCGGACCTGCTCCGCGAGTTAGCCGAGACGATGCGGCTGTGTTACCATGCAGCCACAAGGAGAACGAGATGAAAGGCATTCAGTATGTCGTGGACGACACGGGGACACGAACCGCCGTCGTCATCGACTTGCGCGAATGGGCGGAGCTCTGGGAGGACATCGAAGACGTTCTCACTGCCCGTGAGCGCATGAAGGAGCCGGACATCTTGTGGGAGGACTTTGAGGCGGAGCTCGATGCGGAGGAGGCTCGGCGTGGCGCATCAGCTCCGGATTAAGGCGGCCGCCACCCAAGAGATCCGTGACCTTCCTCAGGACATCCAGCAACGCATCCGCAAGAGAATCCGAGAACTCGTCGACGCGCCTCGCCCGCGCGGGACCAAGAAGCTCGTCGGAGAGGAAGGCGTCTATCGTGTTCGCGTCGGAGCCTACCGGATCATTTATTCGATCAATGACTCGCTCCAAGTCATCCACATCCTGCAAGTGGTGAAGCGCGGAGGCGCCTACCAGGACTAGCGCGGCACCCATCCCGTGGCCGCTGGACGTATTCCGAATCGGATCTAGCTGCGAAGCAGCCCTAATCCCACGGTACCCCCATCGCCCGCCCAAAACCGCTTGACTTCCGGTCGCGCGGTGCTACCATCCAAAGCTGTGTTCCCACTAAGTTTGCGGGGACTCTCGCCCGGCGTGAGCGCTCGACC
>VGLH01000051.1 GCA_016866785.1 Candidatus Poribacteria bacterium | reverse complement strand
CCGCACCCTAGCACCCCTCGCTACACGGCGGCGGCGGAGTCCCGTTTCCTACAACCTCCGCCAGCCGCACGCGCTACGGACCCGTCATGCTGCTTGAGGAACGCGCCATATTGAGACAGACGCCTATCGGCGGAATGTGCCGGAGAGTCTGTCGCTATCCAAGGTATAATCGCCGTAGAGCATGAAGTATAACCGCCGCTGGGCCTTGACAATGACCGACGTTACACAAATGGTATATAGCGCAAGGTGTTCTTGACGTTTCCCCCGGCGCGTGCTACACTCAAGTCGACACGCATCGAATCCCCTACCAGGAGAAAGGAAAAGCAGTGCGACTTCGAGCTGCTCGGTTGAACAAGGGTCATTCCGTCCATCTCGCGGCGGGGTTGGCGCGCGTCTCGCCGGCGCTCTTTGCGCTCGCGGAAAGGGGCCGTTACGTCCTGAGCGTCAGCCAGGCGCGCCGGATTGCGACGGCACTGGGCGTCGACGTGGGCGAAGTCGAGGAGCTTGCGGCGGCGGTGGACGGAGACGAAGAAGCCGGCGAGACGGCGAAAAAGAACCCCAGCCTGGTCGCGGCTCGCGCCGTGACCGGCTGAGGGGTCAAACCAAATCTCATTGTTCAGGAGCGTACCGCATGACCACTAAGAGTCTATCTCAATCCGCGTACGCGGCTTTGAGCCGATGCCAGATGCGCGCCCAGATGAGGATGCAGGCGAGCTTCACCCCTTTTTTCCGCGATCCGTCGGGTTGGGTCCGACCGCGTCGGCGGGGATGGTCGACTTGCCCATCGCTTTGCCCATCGATCCATCAGCGGACTGCTATGTCCAGTCCATGCCGCCCAACCCCTCGCACCGGAGAAGCAGCTGACGCCAGATAGCATCGAAGATACCCATCTCGCACCACGCCTGGAAATGGCGATGGATCGTGCTGTCGTCGCCGTATTCCTTGGGGATTCGATTCCACTGACAGCCGGTGCGCAGCTTGTAGACAACCCCGTCCAACACCGGGCGAAGCGGCACACGCTTGCGGTCTTGCCGATGTCGAGGATACTCCCGTTCCAGAATCCCCTCGATGATCTCCCACACGTCGTCGGGAACCGCCCAGATCGTCGGTTCCGGCTTGGCACTCTCGTTGGTTCTCACGCGATAGGCTCCTAGACGAACGGTCTCAGTTGAGATAGACTCTAAGAGCGTTTTGAACCGAGTGATTCGACGCAACAGCGAACAGTCGCTTCCCTTCGGCGGCGCGCCCGCGTCAGCGTACAACCCGACCGCCAAGACGGTTTTCGGGTATGACGGCGCGAACTACGTCATCGCGACGAGTCTGTCGCAGTTCCAGGGCTACTGGGTCTACAACGAGCTGGCGTCGGCTCGGACGGTGACGATCACGCAGACGCCGCCGACGGCTCCGGCGATCGTCCAGCGCGCGGCTCCGTCGCCGGATTGGGTCGCGCCGTTGACTATCTCGCTCGACAGCGGGGCGCTCAAGACGGTCGAGCTCGGGAGGAGCCCGAAGGCGCAGGTGGGCTTCGACGCCTACGACGTGGGTCTGCCTCCGGCTCCCCCGATTCGGAGCTACTCCGAGTTCTTCGCCGCGACGGACGATCCGGTCGAGCGGATGACTCGGAGCGTCCTGCCGTCGAACCTGCGCGAAGCGACGTGGGAGCTCTCGGCGAACCTGGCGGAAGCGGGCACGCTCCGCTGGACGGCTCAGACGCTTCCGGCGGGATACCGCATCGTCGTCGAGTTGGGCGATGAACGCTACGACCTCAGCCGCGAGGGTTCCATGCGTCTCAACGCAGGGAAGCACACCTTCACGGCGCGTCTGACCTTCACGCCGCCGTCCCGAAGCCGCCTGATGGCGAACTATCCCAACCCGTTCAACCCGGAGACGTGGATTCCCTTCGAGCTGAAGGAGGGTTCCGCCGTCACGGTGAGCATCTACGACGTGACGGGGGCTCTCGTGCGGAAGCTCGATCTGGGCTACCGCGAGCCGGGCTACTACACGTCGCGGGCTGATGCGGCGTACTGGGACGGTCGGAACGAGCTCGGTGAGCGCGTCGCCAGCGGGGTCTACTTCTACGAGCTCCGCGCGGGCAGCTTCCGCGAGACGCGGAGGATGGTGATTCACAAGTAGGAGGCTCGACTAAACGGGCGGCTCTGAGAGCCGCCCCTACGAGCCGCCCCTACGACCTGTCCGCAACCAGTGTGAGGGGTAGCTCCCCTCCTACGGGTCCGACCGACGGACTCATCGCTTCATCCGCGCGCGCCCATCTCTCCGTCGAGGGGTGGGCGCGCTTGTGCTCGGTTCCAGCCGTATCAGGAGGACGGCGAGCGGTCTCTGGCGGAGGCGTACGCTTCACCGACGATCTCAGGTATCTGTTCGATGACCAGCAGATAGGAGCGCGTCGCCTCAGGAAGCTCGCGTCGTCGCTGCTCCCATTGTTGGAGGCTGCGAAGCGAGAGACCGTAGCGCTCCGCGAACTCCCGTTGAGACAAGCGCAGCTTTCGCCGTACGCGTTTTGCCAGCGGCAGCGGCTCCAGAGACCCCGATGTGCGGGCAACAGGAACGTCGGGGTCGTCCTCTGCGCGGCGTTCGAGTTCCTCGTCGCTCATCCGACGCAGTTCTTCGATGAGTCGCCTGCGGCTGCCGGTCGCAGGTCTATGCGAATCGGTGTGTCTCATAGTCTTCTCGCTCAAAACGGTTCGCCTTTCGAGCTGAAATGATACGGATCGCGTCGAGGCGCTCCGTGTAGACAACCAACAGAAGCACGCCGTCCACCTCACCGACGGCTCGCCAGCGGGTTTCACCGTAGGGATGGCGGTCGTCCAACGGCTCTACGAGCCAGGGATCGTCAAACGCTTCGACGGCGAACTCAAAGTCGACGCGGTGTTTGCGCAGGTTCTCGCGTCGTTTCGGCTCATCCCATTCGTAGGTCACGAGTCACACCCCATAGGGAAGTGACTCAGACTGCGTTCAGAGTATATACGCCATTGGCGTATATGACCAACGAATGGACGGTCGCCTGGGTGACGCGCTCGTGCTCGCGCTATTCGTCGGCTTCGTCGTGTTCGGTGGGCTCGGTGGCGTCTCGAAACGCCGAACTGGATATCTTGTGGCGCTCCATGCGGTACTGGAGCTTGCGACGAGATATTCCCAGCAGCTTGGCGGCGCGCGTCTGGTTCCCGTTGACACGTTCCAGCGCCATCGTGATGAGCTCGTGTTCCACCTCTTCGAGCGACATGCCCCGCTCGAGGACCTCGCCCAGGTGGTTCACTTGGATTCCGGGCTCGTTCGTTTCGGCGGGCAGATCCGCGACGCGTATGTCGTCCGTGTCGCTCATGACGACTGCTTGCTGGATGTAGTGGTCGAGTTGCCGGACGTTTCCGGGCCAGTGGAACCGGCGTAACGTGGCGACCGCCTCTTCGTCGAGCCGCTTCTCGGGCAACCCGAACTCCCGCGTGAAGCGGTTCAGAAGGTAGCGCGCCAGCATGGGGATGTCGTCACGCCGCTGGCGGAGAGGCGGGACGTTCAGGCGGAAGACGTTCAGACGATAGTAAAGGTCCTCTCGGAACCTCCCGGAGGCGACGTCCTTCTCGAGCTCCCGATTCGTCGCCGCGACGACGCACACATCCGCCGGTCTCGGACGCGACGATCCCACTCGGTTGTACTCCCGCGCCGAGAGAACGCGCAGCAGCTTCACCTGCGTCAGCGGCGACACCTCCGAGATTTCGTCCAGGAAGAGGGTTCCGCCCTCTGCTTCCTCGAAGTAACCCGTGCGTGTGTGCGTGGAACCCGTGTACGCGCCTCGCTCCGCGCCGAACAATTCGGATTCCATGAGGTCCTCGGGGATCGCCGCGCAATGGACCGGGACGAACGCGGCATCGCGGCGGGGTCCGCTGGTGTGGAGTGCTTGGGCGACCAACTCCTTACCTGTGCCGCTCTCGCCGGTGACCAGCACCGTCGCAGGACCGCGCAGGATGGGCAGAAGCTTGCTCATCTCGCGCAGGAGTTGGCGCATCGGCGGGCTGGAACCGACGATGCCCTCGAACAGCGGCTCGGCGGCTGGGGACTCGGATACTGGAGCCGGGGTCGAGTCGCGCCCGGCGAGAGCCCGCTCGATCTCGGCGCGGAGAATCCGCAGGTCTTCGATGGGCTTCTCGATGTAGTACGACGCCCCCTCGTGCGTCACCAGCTCGACGGCGTCGCGGAGCTCCGCGTAGGCGGTGATGACGATGACCGGCAACGCCGCGTCGATTTCGCGGATGCGGCGCAGCAGTTCCCGACCGTCCATGCCGGGCATCCGCACGTCGGTGACGACGAGATCGACGGGTCGGCTCTGGATGGCTTCTAGGGCTTCCGCCCCGTTGGCGGCGGATTCCGTTTCGTAGCCGGCGTTGCGGAGGGAGCGTTCCAGGGGGATTCGCTGACCCGCTTCGTCATCCACAACGAGGACTCTCGGCATGGGGCGCTAGGCTCCTTCCGCCCGCTGTCCGCTGGGCATCATCGGTAGACTGATCGTGAACGCCGTGCCGACTCCCGGCTGGCTGCGGACCTGGATCGTGCCTTCGTGAGCGAAGATCGCGCTCTGGGCGAGGGTCAATCCGAGACCCAGCCCGCCCTCCTGCTCGCGCGTCGTGAAGTACGGATCGAAGATGCGTTCCTGTATTTCGGGCGCCATGCCCTTGCCCGTGTCTCGCACCTCGACGACGACATGACGAGCCCGCGTGCGGGTGCTCAAGAAGAGCGAACCGCTCGTCGGCATCGCCTGGAGCGCATTCTGGACGAGATTGTAGATGGCGCTTCGGAACTGATCAACGTCGAGCCAGATGTCGCCGACAGCGGGGTCGAAGTCGCAGGAGACCTGAACGCCCGCCTCTTTCGCCTGGGGCGCCACTTCGCTCACGAGGCGCTCCAGCAGATCGTGCAGAGAGACGGCTTCGAGCTCTAGGCGCGCGGGACGGGTCAGGTTCAGGAACTGCGTCGTGATCCGGTTCAGCTCGGTCACCTGCTGCAAGACGATCTGGAGCATCTCCTGAGCGTCGGCGCGCTGATCGGCTGAGAGCTTGTCGGACTCCAGCAACTCACGCAGGTACTGGACGGAGATGGAGATGCTGTTGAGGGGATTGCGAATCTCGTGCGCGACGCCGTTGGCGAGCCGCTTGAGGTTCGTCACACGCTCGTCGTGGAGCCGCTTCATCGTGGCGAGCATCTGAGTCAGCGTTTCGCTGATCCTGCCTACCTCGTTCGTGGGGAAGATGGCGCGTGTGTCCACCTCGCCCTCCTCGCCCCGTCGGACGATGTCGGCGAGCCGCTCCAGCGGGCGGAGCACCATCCGGTTGGTCGCCATATCCACGAATACGGTCACCGTCAGGGCGAACACGAGGACGTAGAGCAGGTGGATCAGTCGGAACGATTGCCAGTAGGACGCGACCTCGCTGGAGTCGAGGAGCACTTCGATCAAGCCCGCCGCCAGGTAGTACTCCGGCGCGTCGGACTGCTGCCCGTCGGGGATGGCGACCTCCGCCCACCAGGTGTAGGGCGTCACCAGGCGCGTCGCCCATTTCCCTCGGTAGCGCTGCATTCCTGCGACGATGCGCGCCGTCTCGCCCTGGGAGCTCTGCGTGTACTGAGTCAGGATCGCCCAATCCTGCTGGCTGAGCGTCAGGAACGTGCCTTCGGACTCGCCGGTGAGCGAGGCGATCACCTTCGGCTGTTCGATCGAGAGCGTCAGGCGCACTTCGAGGACGTCGCGCATTTCCGGCAGATCGCGCATCGTGCGCAGTTCCATGCGAAGCTGCTCGATCTGTTTGTCCGGGCTGATGAGCGATTGGACGTCGTCTCGGATGCGTTCCAGGATGGGGCGAGCCAGAACGCCGTCCGTCGTGCCCCGTTGCACGGCTTCCAGGTGGGAACCTTGCATCCGGTAGTCATCCAGCACGAAGAAGATCGTCATCGTGACGAGGATGACGAGGTTGACGATCAGGATGTAGCGCGACTTGAGCTGCATCGCTCGCCGCTTCCTAGCGGTTTGGCGGGTTGCCTCGTTACGGTCGTATCCCCCTCACCCCGACCCTCTCCCGCGAGGGGAGGGCGGTTCCTTCTCCCCTTGTCGGAGAAGGCTAGGATGAGGGTCTGCCACCAGCCGATGACGACGGGACGCTAGGCGGAGCCCGCTGTAAGGCGCGCCACGGCGTCGCGCCACTCGTTGCGGCGGAGAGCCCGTTCCGACGCCTCCATTTCGGGCTCGAACCGACGCTCGACGCGCCACCTCGCGCGCGCATCCGACGGGCTCCACACGCCGGAACCGATCCCCGCGAGCAGAATGGCTCCCATCACCGTCGTCTCGATGACGGACGGACGCTCGACGGGGGTTCCCAGCAAATCCGCCTGCATCTGCATCAGGAAGTCGTTGGCGGCGGCTCCGCCGTCGACTCGCAGCACGTCCAGAGGCGTTCCGGCGTCACCCGCCATCGCCTCAACGACATCCGCCGACTGGTGCGCGATTGCCTCCAGCGCCGCGCGGACGAGATGCGCCCGCGTCGTGCCGCGTGTCAGTCCGAAGACCGCCCCGCGCACGTCCGGGTTCCAGTAGGGGGCTCCCAAGCCGGTCAGCGCCGGCACGAAGACGACGCCCCCCGCGTCGGGAACCGATCGCGCGAGCGCTTCGGACTCGCGCGCCGTCGCGAGGATTCCCAGCCCGTCGCGCAACCATTGGATCGCCGCGCCGCCGATGAAGACGCTGCCTTCGAGCGCGTAGGCGGGACCGCCCCGCTCGTCGCAGGCGAGCGTCGTCAGGAGCCCGTGCGCGGATCGCGGGCGCTGGTTCCCGGTGTGCATCAGGAGGAAGCAGCCGGTTCCGTAGGTGTTCTTGGCGCTGCCGGGTTCCAGGCAGGTCTGCCCGAAGAGCGCCGCCTGCTGATCGCCCGCGACGCCGCAGACTGGAATGCCGTCGGACAGGAACCCCAAGCCGCGCGTCTCGCCGAATCGCGCCGCCGATGGGAGCGCCTCCGGCAGGATCGATCGGGGCACGCCGAGCAGGTCGAGCAGTTCGGCGCTCCACTCCCGGCGCTCGATGTCGAAGAGCATCGTCCGCGAGGCGTTCGTCATGTCGGTCACATGCGCTGCGGCGCCGGTGAGGTTCCAGATGAGCCAGGTATCCATCGTGCCGAAGGCGAGCCCTGCCGCGTCGTCACGCTGGACGCCCAGCCCATGGAGCATCCACTCGACCTTCGTGCCGGAGAAGTAGGGGTCGATGACCAGCCCGGTCGTTTCGGCGATCTCGGAAGCCATGCCCTCGTCGCGGAGTTGGCGGCAGCGGTCCGCCGTGCGCCGGCACTGCCAGACGATAGCGGGATGGACCGGCTCGCCCGTGGCGCGGTTCCACAGGACGGACGTCTCGCGCTGGTTCGTGATGCCGATGGCGACGACGCGTACGTCGGGGTGCTCGTCAAGAACCTGCCGGATCGCGTCGGCAGTCCGGTTCCAGACCACGGCGGCGTCCTGCTCGACCCAGCCGGGGCGCGGCGTGTGGAGCGGGATATCGCGGTAGCTCGCGCTGAGAACGGTTCCGTCCATGCCTGCCAGGACGGCACGGGTTCCGGTGGTTCCTTCGTCGATGCCGAGGATGGCGTCGTGGCGTGGCACGGTCGGCGACCTCCTGCTCGATCGTTGCGCTCGTCGCAGCCGCGTCGGTTCGTGCACTATGGACGGTACGGGAGGATAGCGCAACGGCTGGGCGGGATGCCGCAAGACCATTTCATGAACGCGACGCGTCGGCGCCGTACAAGCCAACCAGCCTCGTCATTCCCGCGAGCCCCGCCTTCGCGGGACCAGGAAGCGGGAATCCAGAGACTCTAGGCTCCCGCTTGCGCGGGAGCGACGTACGGCCGGGCAGTCCGCCCCCTTCTCCCGCCAGCGAAGTGACGGTCGGAAGCGCGTCGGGAGGCGCGGGACGCCGCATTTCGGCGTCCCGCGCAGTTGCTTTTGCCCCAGCGGTGACTTATACTCACCCCATACGGTTGCGAGTGCGAGGACAGTGCCATATACGCCTGCGGCTGCCATCGCAGAGGTGTTGCTCCCTGGTGTGTGAGGGTGTCTGTCCAGAGGGGGAAGGGGCGAGCAGCCTCGTGTGCGCGATGGCGAGCCAGGCGACCCAACCGACGGACCGCCGTGCTGAGAGCGACCAGGAGTCGCTTGCGGCGATGTTCGAGGCTGCCCAGAAGCTCTGGGCGGACGCCGCGACTTCCTACCAACGCCTCGAAGACCAGGTCAAGCAACTCAACCAGGACCTGGAACACAAGAACCGGGAACTCGATTCCAGCCTCCGCGAGCAGCAACGGCTCCATCACCATCTGCGCAGCATCGTCGACAGCCTGCATCACGGTGTCATTGCCGTCGACCCGGAGGGACGCATCTCTCTGTTCAACCGGGGAGCCGCCGAACTGACAGGTCGGAAGGCGGAAGATGCCCTTGGCAAGCCTTACGACGCCGTCTTTCCCAACCACCCCCCCATCCTGCTCGACACCCTTCGGACCGGCAGGTCTCAGGTGCGCGAGTTCGAAGACTATCTAGGCGGCGGGGAGCCGCAGGCGCGGCAGATGGAAGTCACGACGACCGTTGTCCGCAACGGAGACGGCAGAGCCTTGGGAGCCGTCGAAGTCCTGCACGACCTGACCGAGATGCGCAAGATGGAAGCCCAGCTACGTCAAGCGAGAGTGCTGGCGGACCTCGGCGAGATGTCCGTTTCCATCGCCCACGAGATTCGCAACCCGCTGGGAGCCATCCAGCTCTTCGTCGAGACGCTCCGAGACGAGACCATCTCGCCGGATGTGCGTGAAAAGACCTTCGACGGCATCTTCGGCGGCATCCGGCTGATGAACCACACGATCACCAATCTGCTGGAGTTCACCCGTCCCGTCACGACGAACTCGGTGTTCCGCAACTTGTCCGATCTGCTGGACCAATCGCTGATCCTGTCGGAGCACGTCCTGCGCACCGGCGGCGTCACGGTTCGGCGCGAGTATCCGCCGGTCGGACTGATGTGCCACGTCGACGACTCCCAGTTCCTCAAGGCGCTCCTGAACCTGCTTCTGAACGCCGTCCAGGCGATGGAGAAGCGCGACGAGCGCAAGCTCACCGTACGCGGCTTCCGACACGAACCCGATGTGCGCGATCCGGCGTCGAGGGATCCGTTCGGCGGGGTTCCCTGGGTTCAAGTGGAGATCGCCGATACGGGTTGCGGTATTGCGGAGAACATGCTAGAAAGGATATTCACGCCGTTCGTTACGACGAAACATCAGGGGGTCGGACTTGGGATGCCGATCGTCTATAAGATCGTCCAAGCGCACGGCGGACAGCTTACTATAGACAGCAAGCAGGATGTGGGGACATGCGTCCGCGTGCTGCTGCCAGTCTATCGTCCAGAATCGCCGGAGCCTGAACTGAGATCGGCAGGCTAGCGTTCACAGAGCGGCAGAGAGACCCTCGTCCCGAGGAGCTGAACGGTGCCCACGAATCCGACAACCCTGCGCCCGATGCCGTTGCCGGAAGAGAGCGGACGGCTTCGCGAAGCCCTGGGGAGCCGCATTCCCTCCGGGCAGGAGGGGCGAACCGCCGACGGCAAGTCGTTCCTCGACACGCTCGAGGAATCGATCCAGCAGGTGAACAATCTCCAGGAACAGGCGAATCAAGCGATCGATGACCTGGCGACCGGTGAGAGCAAAGACGTCGCCCAGACGATGCTCGCTGTGCAGAAGGCGAGCCTCTCTTTCCAGATGATGACCCAAGTGCGCAACAAGATCGTCCAGGCGTACGAAGACGTCATGCGCATGCCGATGTAGTTTGGTGACGCGCTCCGCCGGGAGCTCCGTCGGTCTACCGCGATCGACCAGGGGAAGAGACAGCGATGCGGAACTTCTTTACGAGACTCGGGACCGAGATCCAGAATCTCTGGAACGGTCTCGTGCTCTGGCAGCGAGCTGCTCTCGTCGCCGGATGCGTCCTGATCCTCGCCCTGATCGTCGGACTCGTCATCTCGCTCCAGCCTCAGTACGAGCAGCTCTATACGAACCTGTCCGATTCCGATCGCACGCTCATCGAGCAGCGGCTTACCGAGGAAGGCATCCGCTACGAAGCGGATGACACGCAGAACGCGATCCGGGTTCTCCCCAAGGACAAGGACCGCGCCCGCATGCTGCTCGCCCGCGAGGGGATTCCCCACGCGCGGAACGAGGGCTACGCCCTGTTCGACCGGCAGCGTCTGGGGGCGACCGAGTTCGAGCAGCGGCTGAACTACCAGCGCGCCCTCGAAGAAGAGCTCGAGAACGCCATCCGGACCGTCGAAGGCGTGCGAGAAGCGCGCGTCCATCTGGTGCTTCCCAAGCCGACCGTCTTCACGGAACGCGAGAAGCCGCCGAAGGCGGCGGTTCTGCTGACCCTCAAGGACAAGCCCATCGTACCGGAAGAAGTGCAGGGCATCGTCCACCTGGTCGCCAACGCCGTCGAAGGACTCGATCAGGAGAACGTCGTCGTCAGCGACTCGACGGGCAAGACGATCTCCAAGCGCTACGACGCGATGAGCATCCTGAACGAGGAGCAGAAGGAAAAGATCGACCTCGAGGAGCGCACGCGCGAGGAGAAGATCCTCGACGCCCTCTGGACGGCATACGGCAACAAGGTGGACGGACGCGCCATCACCGCCGTGGCGACGGCGCACGTCACCGCCGACATCAGCCACGACGCCGTCGAGACGGAGACGACCCAGTACCAGCCGGAGACGGTCGTTTCGAAGGAACACATCGTCTCGGAGAGCGCGACCGGCGTCGCCGCGCCAGCGGCGGGCATCGCAGGGGTCACGTCGAACATCCTCGGAGCCGGAGCCCTCAGCCCAGAAGGCGACTACAGCCGCGAAGAGAGCACGACCGAGTACCAAGCGGGGATGACGAAGGAAGTCCGCCGGATGACTCCCCAGCTCAAGAACCTCTCGACGGCGGTTCTGGTGAACCTCCAAGTCCTAGAGAACCCGACGCCCAATACGCCCGCGTTCGACGAAGAGACGCGCAAGATTCGGAACATCATCAATGGCGCGGTCGGATACGACGCGACGGTGACCGACGGCGTCATTCGCGAACCGCAGGTGGAGTTCCTGAGCTTCGCCCCGTTGGGGCCCCCGTTGACCCCTCCGGTTCCCAGACCCTGGTGGCAGAATCCTCTCTGGCTCCTCGTGATCGCAGCGGCGCTGCTGGCGCTTCTGCTGCTCGCGCTGCTCGTGAAGCCCAGGCTCTTCCCCCAGCGCGAGGAAGGGCTGCTTACCGAGCCTCCCATCGAGGAGTCCGCGCTGCCCACGGGCGACGACGAGATCGCCAGCGCTCTGGAAGACCAGCGCCACCAGTTAGAACAGGACGTCCTGGAACGCGAACGGCGACGACGACGACGGCAGGAGCTCATCGACCTCGCCGCCGCCGATCCCGAATCCATCGAGAAGGTCCTGCGCCAGTGGGCGGATTCCTAGGCGTTGCCGTGCGGATGTGACCGTGCGCACATTTTGAGCTAGCGACCGGATGAATCGCCGCCGCGATTCGAGGGTGGGTTTTCGCCCTCGAATGGGATCGGCGGCTCTCGACAGTAATGACCCACGAAAGGGAGACCCGATGGCTTCCCCGAAGGAAGAGAAGTCCTCAGCCGTTGTCCCGGCGACGCCGGGCGCTGTCCAACCGGCAGAGGCAGGGACTCCGGCGGAGCAACCGTCGGATGCTGCCGCCGGGTTCTTCGAGGCGTCCACCGAGCTCACCGGCACGCAGAAGATGGCGATTCTGCTGACGGCGCTGGGACCCGAACGCTCCAAGAGCATCCTGCAGCACTTCTCCGACGATGAGATCGAGCGGATCGTCAAGGAGATCGTGAGCACGCGGTTCATCCCGGCGGCACAGCGCGAAGCGGTTCTCCGCGAAGCCTACGAGTACATCTTCGGCGAAGACGTCTCCGTGACGGGCAGGCTCATGTCGGGCAGGCGGGTCGCCAAGGACCTGCTTGTCGGAGCCGTCGGCGGCGTGCGGGCGCGGAACATCCTCGACCGGCTGGACATCCCGCAGACGGAGATCTTCCACTTCATCGGCGACAACGACTGCGAGAGCCTCGCCTACTACCTCGAAAAGCAGCTTCCGCAGACCATCGCCGTGACGCTGCTGCACATGCGGCAAGAGCAGTCGCAGAAAGTGCTCGCGATGTTCCCCGACAAGCTCAAAGCCGAGGTTATCTCGCGGATGGTGAACATCGACAAGGTGGATCGCGAGATGGTCGCCATGCTCCGCGAAACGCTGGAGAAACAGCTCGCCCTGTCGCGGAATCTCGTGAACCTGCACGGGAACCAGGGAGCGACGACGCTCCTGCGGGCGACACCCGCCTCGGTGCAGGACGCCGTGCTGGCAGCTATCGGCGAGACGGACCCGGCGCTGCGCCTCTCCATCGAACGCCGTCTGGTGACCTTCGAAGACCTCTACGACGTCGACGAGCGCGATCTGGGCGCGCTGCTGGCGCAGGTCTACACCGAGAACCGGGACCTGCTGCCGCTGGCTCTCAAGAGCTGCTCGCCGCGCATGAAGGCGAAGGTCTACGGGAGCATCACGTCGAGCCGACGCGAGGAGATCGAGTACCGTCTCGATACGATGGGACGGAAGCGCCTGTCCGAAGTCGAGGATGCCCAGCAGCGGATCGTCCAGATCGCCAAGACGCTCGCCGCCTCCGGGAGGATCACGTTCGGTTCCGCCGAAGACCTGGTCTAGGCACGCGGGTTTCATCCGGCGCCAGCGGTGCAGTGACGGGAGCAGTGACGGGAAAGGTACGGTTCCGCTGTGAAAGTCCGTCGAGTTCTTCCCAGGGATCAGGTCGCCGTACAGCGCTACGTGCTGCCGCCGCTGTTGGGCGGAGGGTACGCCGCTGATTCGGCGCTGGCGGACGGCGATCCCGATATCGCCGAGACGGGCGAGCTCGTCGAGGCAGCCGACCCACCCACCGTTGGACCGCAGCAGCTCGTGGACATCGCCGAAGTGGAGCGCGCCCGAGCGGAGGGAGCCGAAGAAGGCTATCGGAACGGCTACGCGGCTGGGTTCCAGGCGGGCTCCGACGAAGGGCAGGAGAAGGGATTCCAAGAGGGCGCGCAGCAGGCGGAGGCGCAGTTGACCGCCGCGCTGGAGGAGCGCTTCGGCTCGTTGCTGGAAGCGCTCAAGGAAGCCGCGCAGAACGTGACGGGCGAGGCGAACCGCCTGAACGACCAGGTCGAGACCCTGGTCCCGCGAGCGGTCATGCTCGTCGGCGAGGCGGTCGCTCGGCACGCGCTCGCGACGAACGAGGACGCGATCGTCCAGATCGTACGGGACTGTCTGGGACGTCTGGAACGCGCGGCGCAGGTGAATGTCCGGGTGAATCCAGCCGACTATGAGCGCCTGGCGGAGCAACCCGCCGAGGCGTGGAGTTCGCCTCATCTGACCTTCACGCCGGACGACTCGGTGACGAGCGGCGGAGCGGTCGTCACGACCGATGCCGAGATCGTCGATGCTCGTTTCGAGACGCGGCTGCTCGAAGCGGCTCGTGCCGTTCTCTTCCCGCAAGAGACCGGCTAGGCGTCTCGACGCCGTTCGGGGCAAAGCGGTCGCCGGATCGCGCCGATAGACACATGGAGGCGCGCCGCCTTCGGGCAGGAGACAGCGCATGCTCGACCGGCTACGCCGGACGCTCAAACGGCGGGAACGCCTCTTGCACGTGAGGAAGATCCAGCAGGATCGCGCTGAGCAGGCGCTTGCTGTTCTTCTGAAGCAGGAGCGCGAGCTGATCGACGAGCGCGTTTCCTACGAGCATGCTCATGAATCGACGCATTCGGCGCTGCTGAGCAAGTTCGACGATCCGACAGAGCGCGTCATGAGCGACGACCTCGCGCTCTGCGCGCGGCGCATGAACGCGCTGACCGGGCAGATTCGAGAGACGGAGAAGGAGATCGAGGCGCTCCAGCCTCCGATCACCGCTGGACGCGAAGAGGTCCTGGCGCGCTACAAGGCACGCCGAGCGATGGAGATACTTCGCGACACGACGCGCGGCAACGTCGCTCACGAAGAGCTGCGGCAAGAGCAGGTCCAGATCGACGATATCACGGTGCAGCGGTTCCGCCGGAACAACGGCAGCAACGGATACCATTCATGAAACGCATCCTGATCGCCGTCGGAGCGGCACTGGGCGTACTGGTCATCGCGGCCGCGGTGATCGCGGGGCTCGTGCTTCTGAACCGAGCGCCGGGAGCGCTGGCGACGCGGCTTCCGTTGGTGAAGACCTTCGTCGTCGAGGGCGATGTCATGATGACCGACGGCACGACGCTGCCGACCGGGAGCGTCGCCGTCGAGGTGACGACGCCCATGGGTCGAACCGCCCGGGCGAAGGCTACCGCCAACAACGGGTACCACTACGTCGCGACGCTGATGGGCTTTTCGGACCCGGTTCAGGGAGGCGACAGCCTGCGTATCCGTGCCGTCCAGACGCTGCCGAAGGTCAAAGCGCCCAAAGCAGCTAAGGAAGACGCGAAGGAAGACGAAGACAAGGCAAAACCGAAGAAGGACGACAAGGAATCCGGGGAGGAGCCCGCTGAGGAGACGCCAGAGGGTGACGAACCCAAGGGCCCGTCTCAGGCATCGCTCATCAAGCGCTCGGTGCCCGTTACGGTGACCGCAGACACGCCGCCGGGCTCCGCGTCCAAACGGCTACTCGCAGACTTCGAGGTTTCCCTGGGCGGAGCTCCGGTAGCTGAAGCAACGGACGAGCGGATCCTTACTGAGCCGACGCTCGCAACGGCGAACGGCAATCCGCCAGCGACGCTGGATGCGTGGCGAACGACAGCGCTCGGATCGCTCTCGAATCTGCCGCACCTGCGCATCGATGAGACGATCCAGATTACGGCGGTCGTCCAGTCGATGCAGCGGGACGAGACCGACGAACCGCTGACGCTCGAGCTGCCGCAGTCGGAAAACGCCGACATCCTGCGCGAAGTGCCGCTCTCCCAGCTCGGGTCGGAAATCGCGCGCGAAGCCTTCGCCTGGCGCAAGAAGCGCGAACGCGTGCCTCTGAACTACACGCTGACGAGCTCGGGGTCGGTTGCCGTGCGCGTCGAGAACGCCAACGGAATGGTCGTGCGGTCTCAGCGCCTCGGAACGCCGGTCGGCAGAACGCCTCAGACGCTGACATGGGATTGGGACGGCAAAGACGACGCCAGCGCGTACGCCCCCGAAGGAAACTACACCTTCGTGGCGACCTCGAACTCGCTGGAGCTCGGGACCACGCCCGTCGGGTTCACCGCCGAGATCGGCGACGAAGGGGCTCAGCGCAGCCGCTACGTCGAACTGAACGCGGAGAGCACGATCGGCGACCTGCTGACAGGGCTGGGACTCGCGTTGCGCGAAGGACGCCGGCGAGGCGGTCTGGCGACGTACATGCCGACGGAGCCGGTCGCTCTCTATCGCGCCTCGGAGGCGGGAGCTCCCAAGCGCTCGACCGAGGCGTTCTACGGCGAAGACGACGTCCAGACGCTCGTCTCCAAGTTCGACCTAGAGCTGGATGCGGTGCCCCGCGCCGTAGAGCGGATCGGCAAGTACCGCCTCGTGGTCCGGGGCGGCGAGTTGCGCGGACGGTTCGCAAAGGACACGCTGCAGTCGCGAATCGACACGCGATCTCTTTCCGATTTCCTAGCCCTGCCGCTCTCGCAAGTCTCCATCGGAGACAACAACGATCCGTTGGTTCCCGACTTCTCGCTGGAAATCCAGATCGCGCGGCTGGTTCCACCGGACTCGCCGGAGTGGGGCGACCGCGAGTCGCGGCAGTCCACATCGGTCGTCGTCGGTCCTCAGACGACCGTCCAGCAGATGATCGACCAGATCAGCCGGATCGAGGGCGTCAAAGCGACGCTGCGGGGGGCGACTGAGGAGAAATACGACTACGACGCGCGGCTTGCTGCTCCCGACGGTGCGAAGCTCATGTTCTTCCGCTCTCACGGGAACGCCACGCCGGTCCGAGACAACCGGATGGTCGCCAACATCCGCGCGGCGGGAATCCTGGTGCGGACGTTGACCGACGGCATGCCTGCGCGAGCGGACGGCGCATCGCCGGTGTCCATCGAAGCGCGAGTGATCGGGTTCGACGGCAAGCCGATGGAGAACGATGTCCTGATGGCTTCCGCGCCGCAGGGCGAGCTTGCGAACGGCGGTCTCCTGACGGCGACGGATGACGCGTACACGGTGAGCTATGTGCCGGCTCCCGCTGCCTCCACGAGCCAGGTGGCTGTCGAGATCGTTTCTCGGACGCTCAGCGCGAGGAACCTCGAGGGGCAGGAGAAGGGGGTCGGCGTTCAGGACCGGGCGACGGTGGCGCTGGATGTGCTAGGAGTTCCCGGCGTGGTTCCAGAGCCGTCCGTCGTGGAGACTCCTGGCGCTCCGGGAACCGAAGGAACGACGCCGGAGCCATCGGTCGGATCGGCTACGGGAGCATCGCCTGCGCAGCCGTCGGGGGTGGAGAGCCCCGCGCCGGTGGCGGCGACAACGACACCGTCGGCTCCGGTGGCTCCATCCTCGGCGACAAGCCAAGAGGACATCCGCAAGCTGGCGAAGGTCTACGCGCGGATGTCTCCGAAGCGGGCGGCTGAGCTGCTCTTGTCTCTGCCGTCCGACCAGGCGCGCTCCGTACTCCTGAACATGAAGGATCGCGACGCGGCGAAGGTGTTCGATGCGATCCTCGGATCGGGTGAGGACGAGGAAGAGGACATCGTCGACGATCCCGCGATGGCGCGACAGCGACAGATGCGCAAGCAGTCGCTCTTGGATATCCTCGAGGCTCGCAAGCAGGGCCGCTAGAGGTTCGAACTCTCTGGAGGGTAGTGCATGGATATCGCGACACTTATAGGGTTGATCCTTGGCGTGGGCGCCGTTGTTGTATCGATCCCTATCGCCGGCGTGTCGATCATGGCGTTCGTGGATGTCCCGTCGATGATGATTGTCGGCGGCGGCATTCTGGCGGCGCTGCTGATCAACTTCCCGCTGAAAGACGTCCTTGCGATACTCAAGATCGTGCCGGTGATGTTCCAGGCGAAGGAGTACGACCCGATTCCGATCATCAACCGGATGATCGAGATGACCAACCAGGGTGTGCGACGCGGCAACGCGGTTCTGGAAGCGATGGCGGCTGAGATACCGGATTCGTTCATGCGCCGGGGTATCGAGCTGGTCGCCAGCGCCATTCCGGACGACCAGATCCGCTACGCGATGGAGACGGAGCTGGAGTTCACGCAGCAACGCCATACCCTGGGCGAATCCTTCTTCATGGCTGTGGCTGCCTACGGACCCGCATACGGGATGATCGGGACGCTCATTGGTCTCGTCGCGATGCTGCAGGGACTGGGAGGCGAAGGCGGCAGCGCCGTCGCAGCGATCTCCAGCGGTATGGCGGTCGCGCTCATCACGACGTTCTATGGCTCCATGGTGGCGAACCTGATCGGGTTGCCGTTCGCCGGCAAGCTACGAACGACGAACGAAGCGGAATACGCCTATAGACGACTCATCATCGAAGGCGTCATCTTGGTGAGCCAGGGCATCCGCGAGAGCGCCGCGCCGAAGATCATGGGCGAACGGCTCGGCATGTACCTGCCGCCGGCGCGGCGCGCAGAAGTCCAGACGGGCACATCCTCTGCGGCGTAGATTCGCCGGGCGTCTTGCCCGGGTTAGGGGCTGCACATGCGTCAGCGGCAGAAAAAAGAAGTCCGCACCGATGGGTGGATGAATACCTACGCGGACATGGTCACGCTTCTGCTGACGTTCTTCGTCTTCCTGATGTCCATCGCTTCGTTCGATGAAGCGAAGCTCAAGGACTTCTTCGCGGCAATGGGCGGGGCGTTTGGGCCCGGCGGCTCGTCGGGAGCCGGCGTGCTGGTGAGCGGCGGGTCCATCACGAGCGAATCCGGCTCCATGAACGCCGGGAACATGCCGGCTGAGCAGCAGCTCAACTCGCCGGATTCGACACGGTCCGGCGCGGATACGCCGGGCAGCGGACGAACCGCGAAGGTTCTCGTCTCTCAGGAGACGAAGGAGAAGTTCGAGAAGACGGCTCTGCGCATCGCCCAGCAGCAACAGGGGATCAAGGCGGAGGTGACGACCCAGGGACTCAAGATCGAGCTCCAGGAGCAGTTCGCCAAGTTCGCCTCGGGCGTCGCGGATCTGCCCGCCGACTCGGTTCCCAAGCTCCAGGACGTCATCCGCACCAACCTGATGCCATTCGTCAACGAGGGGCATGAGATCGTCGTGTCGGGTCACACGGACAACGTCCCTCTTGGCGGGGCGACGAAAGCGCGGTACAAAGACAACCGAGGCTTGGCTACGGAGCGCGCGAACAATGTTCTGCGCATCTTCGAGACGATGGGGATTCCTCCGCAGCAAATCTCCGCCGCAGGATACGGCGAGCACGTCCCCGTCGCCGACAACACGACGGAAGACGGGCGGGGACAGAACCGGCGGATCGAGATCCTCGTCAAGTTCAAGGAGTTCTCGGCGACACCCGGCGCAGCCGCAACACCCGGCGCAGCCGCAACGCCCGGCGCAGCCGCAACGCCCGGCGCATCCACGGCAGCCCCGAGCCAGTAGCCAGGCGTGGTATCGACGTACTCGACGAAGCCGACACCCAAGGACGGGCAGTGATGGCTGGCAGTTCGCAGTTCAGTCCGGAGGAGCACGAGGAGCTCGCGCGCATTCAAGGCGAAGAGCCTCACAACGACGCCTCCAACCCGAACGAAGCGCCGAGCGTGGACCCCCACAGCGGCTTGTTCGGCGCCGCGAGGATCTGTCAGTCGTACACCCGCGCCTTGCTGGAGGAACGGCTCTCCGCGCGTCTCAAGCGAACCGCGCATGTGACGACCGGCGAGCTCACGTCCGGGACGTTCACGACGTTCATCGAGCGTGTCGACAGCCCCAGCATCCTGTGCGTCTACGCAGTCGGGGCGCGACGGAACCGAGCGGTGATTGATCTCTCCCAGAGCATCGCCTTTTCGTCGGTGGACCTTCTCATGGGCGGCAAGGGGCACCCTCCGGTGGAGACGCGACCGTTGAGTGAGCTGGAGCAGCGGTTCCTCAGCGGCATCTTCGATTCCTTCTCCGCCGAGCTATCGCGCGCCTGGCGCCAGTTGATCCCGGAATCGGAGTGGGAGGTCGTCCAGGAAGCCCAGTTCACCTATACGGTCGATGACATGTCGCCAACGGAGCGGATGTTCATCGCCGACTTCGAGGTCGCGATCGAGGACCTGGCTGTGGGCACGCTGCTGCTGGGCATTCCCCTGTCCGCCGCGCAAGCCGCTGGGACGCGGAGGACGGTCTCAGACGAGCACATCGATCCGCTCAAGAGCCCGCTGTCCGACATCGTGCCTCTGCGGGTTCAGGTGGTGCTCCCGCCTGCGGATATCACGGTTCATCGGCTCCTCGAGATCGAGGAGGGAGACACCCTAGAGCTGAGCAACTGGGACCTGGTCGCCGATGACGACGGTTCCCTGCAAGTCGTCGTGTGCGTGGAGAGGCAGCCGACCTTCATGGGGCGGCTGGGAACCGTCAATCGGCGCAAAGCCGTCGAAATCACCGGCGAGGCGAACGCCCTCGACCTTTGATCTTCTAGAACCGGCTGGGATGACGCCGGAGCTGAACAACCGTACCCCTACTGAGGACACCCGATGGCAGAGAACAACGCAGGTTCGTTGACGGAAAACGGCGACTCGGACGCCGGTAGCGCGAACATCGAGATGGTGTTGGACATCCCGCTCTCCGTTCAGGTCCAGCTCGGAGAGGTACGGATGTCGCTCCGTGACGTCCTCAAGCTGGGTTCTGGATCGATGATCCGCCTCAACAAGAGCGACGGCGACGCCGTCGATCTGTACGTCAACGGAAAGCTGGTCGCCAACGGTCAGATCGTCACGACCCCCGAAGGCACGGTCGGCGTTCAGGTGACGCAGATCGCCACGCGAATGGAGCGGATTCGGAGCCTTCGATGACGGCGCGCTTCCAGGGCGCAACGTTCTGGCGATTTGCCGCCTGGGGCGTTGTAGTGTGCAGCCTGTTGCTCGCCCTGGACGTCGGCGTTGTGCTCGCCCAGACCACGACGACAGAGCCGACCGAGTTCCAGCGGCGGCTGAGCGAAGCCGCCGGAGAAGCTCCCGAAACCGGCACGAGCGTCACGGGAGCCCTGCTGCGGGTGATCGTGGCGCTGGTGGTCGTGTTGGCGGTGGTTCTGGCGCTGGCTTACGTGCTGCGTCGCATCTCGGGTCAGGCTCAGCAGAACCGCAGCACGGTCGTCAGCGTTCTCGCTCGCGTTCCCATCGGACAGACCCAGTTCCTCAGCATCGTTGACATCGCGGGCACGGTCGTCGTGCTGGGCGTCACGGACCACACGGTCACGGCGCTGTCCGAGATCGAAGATCCGACCGCCGCCGACCAACTGCGGCGGGATGCCCCGCGCATGGGAGCCACCGGGCTGACGTCGATGCCGTCCTTCCGACAATGGCTCCGCAAAGCAGGCGACCCCGACGCATGATGCTTTCAGCGTTGCCCTCGGAGATGCGGATGCGCCGAGGATTCGCGCCAGGAACGGGCGGCGGGCTCCGGCGACGCCGTCTCATTCGATGGTGCGCGACGTTGTGCGTCTGCGTGGTGCTGGGGCTCCTGTTCTCGACGGACGCCGGAGCTCAGACCCAGCGCCAACAGGCTCCCGTCAGCGTGCCGTCGGTTCCGACCATCCCGGACATCAACTTTCGCATCAGCACGGGGGACGGCGAGCCGCGCAACTTCGCCAGCAACCTCCAGATCCTCTTCTTCCTGACCGTCCTATCGCTGGCTCCCAGCATCCTAATCATGATGACGTCCTTCACGCGGATCGTCATCGTGCTGTCGTTCCTGCGCCAGGCGCTCGGCACGCAGCAGATGCCGCCGAACCAGATCATGATCGGCTTGTCGCTGTTCCTGACGATGTACATCATGCTGCCGACTTGGACGGACATCAACCAGAACGCCTTGCAGCCCTATCTCAAGAGCGAGATCACGCAGCCGGTGGCGTTCCAGCGGGCGTTGGTTCCGCTGCGCGCGTTCATGTTCCGGCAGACGAGAGAACGCGACCTGGCGCTCATGGTGCGCCTGTCGCAGTCGCCCAACCCGGCGAACGAGTCCGAGGTGGGGACGCTCGTTCTCATCCCGGCGTTCATCATCAGCGAGCTCAAGACGGCGTTCCAACTCGCGTTCTTCGTCTATCTCCCGTTCGTCGTGGTCGATCTGGTGGTGGCGTCGGCGCTCATGTCGATCGGCGTGATGATGTTGCCGCCGTTGATGATCTCGCTGCCGCTCAAGCTGCTGCTGTTCGTGCTCGCCGACGGCTGGAACCTGCTGGTGACGTCGCTGGTGACGAGCTTCCGGTGACGACGCCAAATGGTCATTTCGTGGAGGCATCGCTCGGTTGTAGGGGCGGGTCTGAGACCCGCCCCTACGGGACTGTCACCCATCTCTGGAACAAAGCGCGGCAAGCGTTTGGGCGGGCGATGTGGTAGCCTCTGGGCGTGAAGGAGACAGAGCGCCGTGTCGCTGGAGTTAGTGACGACGATCGTGCGCGAGGCGTTTCTGACGGCGATGCTCGTGTCGGCTCCCGTCTTGGGAACCGCTCTGGTCGTCGGGCTGCTCGTCAGCATCCTGCAGGCGATCACCCAGATTCACGAGCTCACACTCACCTTCATCCCGAAGATCCTGGCGATCACCGCCGTTCTGCTCCTCCTCCTTCCGTGGGTTCTCCAGGTGCTGGTGACCTACACGGTCACCGTCTTCCGGGACATGAACCTCTACCTCGACACGGGCATCGTGTTCTAGCGATCCGTGATGAACGTGATGCGCTCGGACCCCTCATCCTAACCTTCTCCCACAAGGG
Organism: Candidatus Poribacteria bacterium; assembly: GCA_016866785.1. Lineage (NCBI taxonomy): Bacteria > Candidatus Poribacteria > Candidatus Poribacteria bacterium. The sequence continues at coordinate 6,421 of VGLH01000051.1, read as the reverse complement.
GAGAAGGAACCAGAGGCTCCTTCCCAGCGTGGGAATCCATGGAGCCAGATTCCCGTTGAGCGCGACGGAGATCGACCGCATGATCCGCCCGTTCGACCCGACCCAAGAGCGCATGGCGATCCTCGCCGAGCGCTCGTTCGGCGTGCTGCAGTCGAAGCTGGCGGCCGCGCTGCTGCGGTACCAGCGTCCGCACATCGTCTGCGTCATCGACAGCGAGCACGCGGGCAAGGATGCCTCGGAGATCGTCAGCGTGGGCAACGGCGTGCCCGTCGTTGCGGACCTCGACGCCGCGATGGCGATGGAACCGACGCTCCTCACGCTGGGCATCACGCCGCCCGGTGGAGCGCTGCCGGACTTCTGGCGCGAGTTCATCGCCGACGCCTTGTCGCGCGGGCTGCACGTGATGAGCGGACTGCATCAGTTCCTCGCGGATGACGCTCAGTTCGCCGCCTTGGCGCGCAAGTCGGGTTCCCGCATCTGGGATGTCCGCCGTCCGCCGCGCGATCTGCCCATCGGCACGCAGCGCTCACGCGAGGTGAAGGCGCGTCGTGTACTGACGGTCGGTTCCGACTGCCGCACCGGGAAGATGATCACGTCGCTCGAACTGGACGCCGGGGCGCAGCGGCGCGGATGGTCGTCGGCGTTCTGCGCGACGGGTCAGAACGGCATCATGCTTTCGGGCAGAGGGATCGCCGTCGATGCCGTCGTGTCCGACTTCGTCGCCGGAGCGACCGAGGAGATCGTCCTCGAAGGCGCGGCGACTGGCGCGGATTGGCTCTTCGTCGAAGGGCAGGGGTCGTTGATCCATCCGGCGTATTCCGGCGTGACGCTGGGACTCCTGCACGGCACGCTGCCGACCGACATGATCCTGTGCCACCAGCCGTCGCGTTCCGTGCTCGCTCGGCAGACGGTTCCGATCCCGCCTTTGACCGACCTCGTCCGGCTCTACGAGACGGCGGCGGGATGGCTCCTGCCGTCGCGCGTCGTGGGCATCGCCCTGAACACGTTCGACCTCTCCGAAGCCGACGCTCATGCTGCCGTCCGGCGGGTTCAGGACGAAACGGAGCTCTCGGCAACGGATCCCATCCGCTTCGGCGTCGATGTCCTACTCGACGCGCTGGAGGCATCGTCGTGAAGATCGATCACTCGGTCTACTCACTGCGGCTCCGACAGCCCTTCCGGACGGCTCGCAGCGCGGCGGACGCCGAACGGCACGTCGTCATCGTGCGCGTCGACGGCGGCGTCGGGGAAGCGGCTCCCACACCCTACTACGGCGAGACCGTCGAGACGGTGCGCCACGCCCTGGAGCGCTACGCTCCGGTTCTGGCGGATCTGCCGCCCATCGCGCCCATCGAGACGGCTTCGGCGCGGATGCGCGCGGCGTTGGGCGGGAACACGGCGGCTCGCGCGGCGGTCGAGTGCGCCCTTTGGGACGCCCTCGGCAGGTGGGTGAACCAGCCGCTGTGGCGACTCTGGGGCTTGGACCCGACCCATGTGCCGCAGACGTCCTACACGATTGGGCTGGACACGCTCGACGCGATGCAGGCGAAGGCGCGCGAAGCGGAGCCCTACGCGATCCTCAAGGTGAAGGTCGGCGGCTCCAACGATCTGGACGTTCTGCGCGCCCTGCGCGACGTGACGGACAAGCCGATCCGGGTCGATGCGAACACGGCTTGGACGGCGCGCGAGGCGGTGGAGCGGTGCGAGGAGCTCGCTCCGTTCGGGGTCGAGTTCGTCGAGCAGCCGGTGAAAGCGCACGACCTCGACGGCTTGCGGTTCGTTCGCGAACGGTCGCCGGTTCCCATCGTCGCGGATGAGAGCGCGCGCACGTCGATGGATATTCCGCGTCTGGCGGGGTGCGTGGACGGGATCAACATCAAGCTCGCCAAGTGCGGCGGGCTCATCGAGGCGATGTCGATGATCCGCGCGGCGCGCGCGCACTCGATGCGCGTCATGGTGGGGTGCATGATCGAATCATCCGTCGGGATCGCGTCGATGGCGCAGTTGACGCCGCTGGTGGACTACGTCGATCTGGACGGTCATTTGCTCGTGGCGAACGATCCGTACGAGGGGGCTCGGTGCGTCGCCGGACGGATCGCCCTCACGGAGGCGTCGGGGACGGGCGCGCGGTTCCGTTCGGGGACGTGATGGACGGCTTGCCCCTGACGCTTGCCCACTCCGTCGAGCTGAGGGGGAGATGCCTCGCATTCGTCCACCAGGCGTGCGTTCCCATCGCATCAGGCGGTTTTGAGGTGGGTTCCATGATAAAATCCTCGATAAAGGGGCGACTCATGAAAGGCATCCGATACCTCACAGACGGCGAAGGCAATCAAACTGCCATCGTCATCGATCTGGCGATCTGGGGAGAGTTAGTCGACGATCTCCTCGACGCGGCGTTGATGCGGTCCCGCCGCCATGAGCCGGACATCCCATGGGAGGAGGCAGAACGGCAGTTGGCGGAGTTGGCGGGGAAGGAGAAGCGAGAGCGTGGGAATGTACCGCGTCAGCATCAAGCCCTCGGCTCTTGACGACCTGAAACGGATTCCCCCTCCCGCTCGCGCTCGCATCCAACGGAAGATCCGCTCTCTCTCCATGAATCCGCGTCCTCGTGGCGTGAAGAAGCTGACGAACGAGGCGAACTCGTATCGCGTTCGAGCGGGAGACTATCGGGTTCTCTACGAGATTGACGACGCCGAAGGGAGCGTCCGGGTCTTCGTCATTGACCATCGGAAAGCCGCCTATCGCTGACGTGACCGAAACACCGCCGCACATTGGCGCGGTGTTTTCCTGTTGGGGCAGAGGCAAAGCGCTTGGGCAGAGCCGACGGCCCGATCTCGCTGACGGAAGCGTCCGGGACGGGCGCGCGGTTCCGTTCGGGGACGTGACGCCGCCAACCGCAGGGAACGCGACGATTCGGTATGAACAACGGCTGGACCGCATACCGCCTTCGTCCACGGAGAGGCGACGACGATGAAGCGCGGCGACCTGCTGCAGCGCATCTCGATCCATCCGAACGTGTGTTTCGGTAAACCATGCATCAGGGGACACCGTATCTGGGTATCGCTCATTCTCGATTTCTTGGCGAGCGGTTGGACATTCGAGCAGATTCGGTCGAACTATCCGGGAATTGAAGACGCGGATATACTGGCGTGCATCGCCTACGGGGCTGAGATGTCCCGCGAGCGTTATGTCGAGTTGCCACAGGACCGCCCGGCGTGAATCTCAAGCTGGACGAGAATCTGGGCGAACGCGGGGCAAGCATGTTCCGGCTGGCGGGGCATGACGTGGCTACGGTGTCGAGCCAAGGCATGTCGTCGGCAAGTGACCATGAGTTGATCGCCGCATGCCACGATGAGCGACGGTGTCTGGTCACGCTCGACTTGGACTTCGGCAATCCGCTGATCTTCGCACCGTGGGAGTATCGCGGCATCGCAGTTCTGCGCCTCCCGCACAACCCATCGGATCAAGACCTTTGGGCTTGCTGCCGGGTGTTGATCGACGCCCTCGAGCGGCGTGACATCACGGGAAGGCTCTGGATCGTCCAGCGCGACCGAATCCGTGAGTACCAACCAGAGCGGGATGAGGAGTGATAGGGCACTCATCCCGAAACAGGCTTCGCGAGGTGGGAATCCTCCGTGCCTTGCGCGACGTGACCAACCGAGGGGCCCGTTGCGTTGGCGGACGGATCGCGTTGACGGAAGCTTCGGGGACGGGAGCGCGGTTCCGGTCGGGGACGTAACGCAGCCGTTCTTGCGCGTCGCGGCGCGCGATGCCCTATGATCGTTGTGGAATGGGGTGAGGCAATGAAGCGCAAGTTCACCGCGAGGGTGTGGCAAGAGGATGGCGTCTATATCGCGCAGTGCGTCGAGCTGGAGCTCGCGTCGCAAGGCGACACGGAAGATGACGCTGTCGGAATGCTCCGCGACGCCATCGAGCTGTACCTGTCGGAGCCGGATGCCGGCGCAGTCCCGGAGGTGACGCTCCGCGAAGTGGAAGTGGATGCCACCTAATCCGGTTCCGTATCGCGTCGTGCGCCAGAAACTCCTTCGGACAGGCTTTGCCATTTCCAGCCAATCAGGAAGTCATGTCAAGTTCACGAAGCACGTCGATGGGAGGAAGCTGACGGTTATCGTGCCCTACACGCGAGGCGATGTCCGAGTCGGCACGATGCGGAGCATCCTCAAGCAGGCTGAGTTCACCTGGGAAGCGTTCCAGGAGCTGTGACGGTCTGCCGACGGCGGATTGGCGCTGACGGTCAGATCGTGTTGGCGTTATCGCACAACCACAGGAGACCACGCGATGCGGGAAGTCATCTCGACGCAGAAAGCCGGCGCGCCGATGGGAACCTATTCCCAGGCGATCAAGGTGGGGAACCTCGTCTGGACGGCGGGCATGGGGCCCCTCGAATCGGGGACACTGCTGTTCGCTGGCGATATCGCCAAGCAGACGGTCAAGACGCTGGAGAACCTCGAAGAGACGCTCAACGCGGCGGGGACCTCGCTCGCCCATGCCGTGCGCGTCGGCGCGTTCATCGACGAGATCGGCAAATGGGCGACCTTCAACGCGGCGTACAAGGCGTTCTTCGCGCGGTTCAACGTCGCGCCGCCCGCGCGGACGACGATCGCCGTGGGTGGGTTCCCGGAGGGCATGTGCGTCGAGATCGACGTCGTGGCGGTCGTTCCCTGAGGGCTACAGCCAGTCTTTGCGGGAGAAGACGTAGAGTCCCGCCAGGATCAGCCCCACGGAAATGGCGGAAACCAGGATGAACGCGAACTGCGAGTCCTCGAAGGGGAGCTTGACGTTCATCCCGTAGAAGCTGGCGATCATCGTCGGGAACGTCAGGATGATCGTGATGCCTGTCAGGAACTTCACGACGACGTTCAGATTGTTCGAGATGATCGACGAGAACGCCTCGGTGAGATGACCCAAGATTCCGAGGGCGACTTCGTTCATCGCGATCGCCTGACGCATCTCGATGACGGCGTCTTCGAGAAGGTCTTCGTCTTCGGGATATTCCTGGAACATCTGGCTGCGCTGGAGCCGTGCCATGAGTAGGTCGTTGCCGCGCAGCGCCGTCATGAAGTAGGTCAGGCTCTTCTCGAACTTGAGGAGCTGAAGAACCTCCTCGTTCCGCTGCGCTTCGGTGAGTCGGTCTTCCGCCGCCTCGACCGCCTTGTTAATGACCCGGAGATACTGGAGATATCGCGTCGCCGCGCGAAGGAAGATGCGGAGCACGAACCGGTTCCGCTTCGCCGTCGAGAAGTTGCGCAGCGACCCGACGGTCATCTCGCGGACGAGCTCCGTCTCGACGGAGCAGATGGTCACGACGATCTCGTTGTCGAAGACGATTCCGAGGGGGATCGTGTTGTAGGGAACCGGGTCCTCTTTGCCGCGGAAGCAGGGGATTCGCAGCAGGATCAGCGTGAAGGAGTCTTCGCGTTCCGTGCGGGCGAGTTCGTCGGTGTCGAGGGGGGCGGTGAGGAAGTCGTGCGGGATACCGGTCTTCTGGTGTAGGTCATTGATCTCCGCCGGGTTCGGGTCATCCAGCCGAACCCAACAACCGGGGATGATGTCGTTCAGCAACTTGAGTTCGGAGCCCACGCTCTTGTAAATCTCCATCATCGCGGTCTCTCCCGCCGCCGGTCCAGTAAGATAAGCCCGAACTCTCGCATTCCATCGCGTCTTTCGCTCCCACCGAATCAACGAATCCAAAGCCGATGACGGTTCACAGAAGCGGCTCATTCCGTAGTGATACTAACGGCGGAATCGGTCAGGGGCAAACGCAACCGCCGCCGTCAGGTGAGGGCCCGGAGCGGCTTGACGAAGCGCGTCCGATGCCGCACGTACTGGCGCAGACGGCGGAATGGTCGCGCCGCCGGTACCACGGCTCGTGCAGGCACGGACCCAGGAGGCAGGGGCGGAAATGATCGAACTGCCGGAAGCGATGACCCTCGCGTGTCAGATGACCGCCGAGCTCGCCGGAACGCCCATCCGGTCGGGCATGCGCGGCAACTCGCCCCACAAGTTCGCGTTCTACACCCGATCGCCGGAGGAGTACGCGTCGATCCTTCAGGGCAGAACCTTCGGCGCGACGAAAGCGCACGGTTCCTTCATCGTCACTGCCATCGAGCCCGGGTACTCCCTCGTCCTGGGCGGAGGCGGCGAGCGCATCCGCCTCCACAACGGAGCCGAGACGCTCCCGGCGAAGCATCAACTCCTCGTCGAATTCGAGGACGACCGGTATCTGAGCGTCACCGTTCAGGGTTGGGGCTGCGCCCAACTGCATACGGATGAACAGATGGCGCATCCCTTCTGGCAGTCGCCAGGCGCGCTTCCCATCAACGACAGGTTCACGTTCGAGTACTTCGACGGTCTGTTCGCCAGTCTGGAGCCCGAGGACAAACGCGCCGTCAAGTTCTTT
>VGLH01000050.1 GCA_016866785.1 Candidatus Poribacteria bacterium | reverse complement strand
CGAGATGACGAATGGGCAGTGGGGGTGGTCGAGATGTCGAGAACGTAAGACTTATGTAAGAAGCCTTGCAGATGATTGCGAATATGTCCTGCCCTGGACTCGCATCTGGCTATGTCTAGCCTGTCATTCCCATGTATCGGCACGCGGTGCGAGGAACTTGAGCGATTTCTGCGGTTTTTTTGCATCGATCTGCGGGAGCCGGAAGAAGACTCAGAAAGTGGGTGCTGGGGCAGCTTTGTGGGGTTAGGTTGTCAGGTACGGCGGTAGAGATCGACGCGCGTGCCCTGTTCCGCTGACTGAACAGCGCCCATCGACATGTGGAGGCTGTTCAGATTGTTGCGTCCGCTGACGCCGGGCTCCACGCCCTCGCGGATGTAGCGCGCCGTCTCGTAGACGATGCGGGCGTTCAGACGCGGCAGGCCGAGGTCGCTGGCGGGTCTGCCGTCGTCCCAGGTCAGCGCGATGTCATCGCCGTTGATCGAGATGGTGTCCTTGATGACTCGGACGATGCCCTGGTCGCCCTCCAGCATCCAGCGTCCGAGCCATCCCGCGCGTAGCGAGGCATCGTTGGAGGCGATACCTCGGTAGCACACGCGGGTTCCGTCGGTCATGCGGTAGAGGGCGACGGCGGAGAGCGCCATGTGCTGTGGCAGGTAGTTCGGCGTCCAGGTATCGCAGATGACCGATTCGGCGTCCGCGTTCAGCACGTAACGAACAAAATCGACCTGGTGGATCGCGCTCTCGACCAGCAGAGGATGGGGCTGCCGCCAGGCTCGGTGCGTGTAGCCCTCCATGGGCTCGACGAAGTCGATGAGGAGCTGCGTTGGCGCTCCGACGGCTCCCTCGTCAACCGCCGTGCGGAGCCTCTCGATGAGCGGATGGTAGCGGAGCTGTTGCCCGACAACGAGCCGCACGCCGTGCTTCTCGGCGAGCTCGACCATCTCGACGCCTGCCTCCCACGTGTCCGCCATCGGCTTGACGACGAGGTGGCTCTTCCCATTCGGATAGGCGCGCCGGGCATTGTCGAGATGGTAGAGATGGGGTGAGGCGTCGATGACGAGATCGGCGTCGATCTCTTCCCACGGGTCCTCGGGACGGAGGCAACGCGATGCCGGAAGGTCGAAGTGGCGAGCACCCTCTTCGAGCGCGTCGCGTCGGGGATCGACGATCGCGACGACGTGAGCGTCGGATAGCTCTTCGATGCCGCGTCTCCAGGCTCTGCCGAACCCTCCCACGCCGACCTGGACGATCCTCAATGTCATGTGGACCCTTCAGCCCTCGAATCCGTGAATACTGGAACGGGCTGAGCATCGCATGAACCACGGACCCCTGCAAGCTGCAGCCGTCGGCTGCTTCACGGCGTACCGCGCGGGTGCTAGGCTTGCGTCTGGACGAGAGGGGTCATGCCATGCGACCACGAACTGCGCTGTGCATCGTCTCCGCGTTCTTCATTATCACGCACCACGGCTTGAGCGCCGACGTAGTCTCGATACCCCCAACGAAGGCGATTCCCATGAGCGAGCGACCGTCGGGCGAGTGGCAAATGGAGCGCCACGATGAGCAGATGACGGGCAAGACGGACCTCAAGGGAACCATGCGGAGCGCTCCCCAGGTCCAGTGGAGCCACTACCTGGGATTGTGGACGAACCATCTGATCGTCGCGGCTGGCAACGAGTCTGGTTCCATGGGGATGCCGGAGGAGTCGTTTGGGGAGGCATACCGCCACGATAACGCTCTGGCGTGGGGACTCCGCCAGGAGACGCTCGACGTGGACGGGCGGGGCGGAATGATGGCTCCTGGCGGCGAGTCGTCCGTCAAGATCGCCAAGCTCCTGTTGGACGTCGCCGGGCTCCAGCGGGTCGAGTTCGACAACGCGTTTGCCATCGGAGCCGCCGAGAACTACGGGCGGCTGATTGCCTACGATGAGGGGATCGACCGTCCGCGCGTCGTCTGGCAGACGGAGCGCGTGCCGGATATGTACGCGCCCGTCGTCTGCCTCGCCGACACCGATCTGGACGGCATGAATGAGATCGTCATGATGACGCAGTACCACCTCGCCGTCTACGACGCGGCGACTGGGGCGGTTCGCGACGACGTGCGCTGGAACGTCGGCAGGAACTATGGCCAGCTCGATGTGCTCGACGTGGACGGCGACGGGCTGCCGGACTTCGTCATCCAGGCGGATGCGCCGCCGCATCTGGAGTTCATCCGCAACTCGCCGAATGGGGCGTCGCTCGCCTGGTCGCACAAGTACCTCGCCAATGAGGCGGATGTCGCGGTTCCGACGGACTTCTTCCTGAACACGCTGCCGAACACGGTGCGCGACCTCGACGGCGACGGGCGGATCGAGCTCGCCGTGAACATCCGCGACTTCCGGGGCGACAAACGCTGGCGCGTCGTCGTGTTCGACGTCATCACAGGCGACGTGAAGGCGGAGATCGTCGACCGCTACCTGTGGGCGGTAACCGACCTGGACGGAGACGGTCGCTGCGAGTTCTTCGTCTCCGAGGCGTACGATGCCACGGTCGACCGCAAGAGCCCGCTGCACGTTGCGGCGTTCGATGGAACCTCGTTCCTGCCGCGATGGAGCAGCGCCGAGCCCGGCCGGTTCTGCATGCGGGGCTACACGTTCCCCCGCAACGTGAACAGCGCCAGCACACGGGGACCGGTGCACCACTCGACGATCCTGACGGGCGATGTCGATGGCGACGGCGCGCAGGAGTTCTTCGCGTCGGTGGGGAAGCGTCTGCTGGCGGTGGGGCCCGGCTCGGACGGCTACCGTGTCCGGTTCGCCGTCGAGAGTCCGTCGGAGATGGCTCCGCGCGCGCTAGCTGTCCGCCGCGCCGGCGATGCGGATCAGGTGCTCGTCGAGGTGAGCGCGGAGTCCGGAGATATCGTCTTGTCCAACGCCTCCGCCGAGCTCGTCTCGCACTTCCGCGCGGGGAGCTTCCGCATGACGCCGACCGTCGCGGACGTGGACGGCGACGGACGCAACGAGATCATCGTCGAGGACGCCGCCGGGTACATCGCCCTGCTGGACCCGCCGTCCGAGCCAGGTGAGGAACCGACGATGCGATGGCGTGTTCAGGGCTCCGCGCAGCCCGTCTGGGTGACCTGGAAGACGCCGCACGCCGCCGTGCCCGCCGTCGATCTGGACGGCGACGGCGCGAAAGAGATCATCTGCTCCGACGGAGGCGACGAGCCTCACACGACGATCATGGCGCTGCGAGCGGACGGCTCCGTCTACTGGCGCACCGAGCTCGACTGGCTGGGGCCCCGGCTCGCGGAGACTTTCCGCGTCGGTCGGTTCCGCCCGGTGGGTCCCGACGTCCTCGTGACGATCCAGCCGACGACCCAGCCGGAGATGCTCTGCCTCGACGGCAGGACGGGCGCGATCCGCTGGCACAAGAAGTCCTGGAAGGATGAAAAGGGTCAGGTCTGGCCCTATCCGAACCGCGCGATCACGTTCGACGCGGACGGCGACGGGTTCGAGGAGGTCTACGGCAGCTACGCCTACATGTACTACGTCCTCGACGGACGAACCGGCGAACCGCTCCGCAAGACGGTGAACATCTGGCACGAGGTGTTCCATCGGTGGCAGAGCTACTTCACGCCGATTCCCGCCGACTACGATGGGGACGGCGAGGCGGAGTTTCTGCTCGCATCGGAATCGTTCGCCATCGGGGGCGTGACGATCATGTCGCCGACGTGCGAGGTGAAGTGGGAGGTTCCGCTGGATAACTCGAAGGGCGCACGGGGGCTTCAGGGCATCGGCGACGTGGATGGCGACGGGCTGCCGGAGATCGGGTTCGGGCATCTGGACGGGCGGTTCGTCTGCTACGACGGCAAGACGGGCGCGCTCCGGTGGGAGGTCGGCGGCGTGAACGGCAGCGGCGGACACGTCACCAGCGGCGACATCGACTCGGATGGGAGGGACGAGTTCCTCTATCCGCTTGCGTCGCGCGAGTTGATCGCGTTCGATGACGCCGCTCCGGGACACGTGCTCTGGCGCGTATCGCTGGGTGGGAACCCCGACACGCCCCTGATCGCCGACGTGGACGACGACGGCATGGCGGAGATCGTCGTCTTCACAGATGACGGATTCCTGAACGTCCTGAAGTAGGCGCCCGTGATCGACGGCTTGACGCGCGAGCCGTCGTCGATCTATTATTCAACAGATCATTAGAATAGTAGATCATGGGAGGCAGGAACCCATGCGCGCCGCCAAACACGTCAAGCAGTCGCTCATGGAGCAGTACTCGCGGATTGCCAAGGCAGTGTCGCACCCGCGCCGGCTGGAGCTGCTCGACCTGCTCTGTCAGGGGTCCCGCACGGTCGAAGAGCTCGCTCGAACCATCGGCGCATCCGTCGCGACGACTTCGCAGCATCTGCAGGTGCTCAAGCGCGCGCGGCTGGTAGAGAGCGAGAAGCGCGGACTCTACGTCCACTACGCCCTCGCCGACCGCGCCGTGTGCGAGTTCTGGAGGTCGCTGCAATCCCTCGGAGCAACGCGCCTGGCGGAAGTGCGCCAGACGCTTCACGACTACTTCCACGCGCGGGACGTGCTGGAGCCGATCACGAGCTCTCAGCTCGCCGACTGGATCAGCGCTGGGCAGGTTCTCGTCGTCGACGTGCGTCCAATGGTGGAGTACGCCCAAGGACACATCCCCGGCGCGCTGTCGGTTCCGCTGGACGAGCTCGAATCCCGCGCCGAAGGACTGCCCCGAGACGTGGAGATCGTCGCCTACTGCCGAGGACCCTACTGCGTCCTGTCTCCTGCGGCGGTCGAGGCGCTCACGTCGCGCGGATTCCGGGCGCGCCGCCTGCTCGACGGGCTGCCTGACTGGGCGATGGCGGGGCATCCGGTGGAACGCTATACGACACCCACGCCCCACTCGATCGGAGAACACGCATGAATGACCCGCGCGAGATCGCGGAGATACTGCAGCGCTTTCGAACCATCGCCGTCGTCGGGCTGTCTCCGAACCCGGAACGTCCCAGCCACCGCGTCGCCAAGTACCTTCAAGAGCACGGCTACCGCGTCGTTCCAGTCAATCCGATGACCGATGCGGTTCTTGGTGAGAGGAGCCACCCCGATCTTGAGTCCGTCCCAGAGCCAATCGATGTCGTGGACGTCTTCCGCCGTTCCGAGGAGGTGCCAGATATCGTCGAGAGCGCCATCCGCATCGGAGCCAAGGCAGTCTGGATGCAGGAGGGGGTCGTCCACGAAGCCGCTGCCCAGCGGGCGCTCGACGCCGGGCTCCGCGTCGTCATGGATCGGTGCATGCTGAAGGAGCATCAGGCTAGGGGTCTGCGGCATGATCTTCGGTGAACTCACCTCACCGCAGATAGGGGAAGTCGACCGGGATCTCGTTGTGCTGTTGCCGCTGGGCGCGATGGAGCAGCATGGACCTCACCTACCGCTACTGACGGACACGGTCATCGTCGAGGCTCTGGCGGAGCGCGTCGAGAAGCTGGAGCCCGGGCAGGTGCTGCGTCTGCCAACACTCTGGCTGGGCTACTCACCTCACCATGTCGGGTTTGCCGGCACGCTCACGGCGGCGTGGGACGTCTACATCCATCTGCTGATGAGTGTTCTCAGCCCGATAGTCGACCTGGGCTTCCGTCGGATCCTGGTGCTGAACGCGCACGGTGGCAATCGCTGCCCGGCGGAGATCGCCCTTCGCGAACTGAGGACTCGGTTTCGGGATGCAGAGGGTCTCTGGCTCACGATGATGTCAGAATGGCAGGCGATGGCGGATGCCTATCACGCCTGCGCTGTGGAGACCTCGCTGCTTGCCCATCTGCGCCCGGACCTCGTGGCGAAGGGGGATGTGCGCACGAACACGCTGGAGCTCGGGTCGGCGTTCTATTCGTTCGATCCGGAATCGCCGGTTCCAGACCGTGTGTTCCTGGCATACGCCTTCGGAGACGCCACGGACACCGGCATACTGGGCAGTTCCCCCGCAGCCGCGTCGGCGGAGCAAGGCAAGAAAGTCTTTGAGAGGATGGTTGGCGAGACCATCGCCTTCGTCAACGACTTCCGCACGTGGCGATACGGCAAGCGACGAGGCAGCGAGACGAGCCGGTGAGTTCTCATTCGTCCGTGTTCTTAGGCTCCGAGTGGCATCGTGTCGGTAACCCATGCGAACCTGTGCGGAACAGCCGGCCGCACACCACGTGGCATGCTCGTGAGAGACGCTTCTGCCTTTGACCTCTATGCGGACGAGTACGACCGCTGGTTCGACGAGAACCTGGACACCTACGAGGCCGAGGTCCGGGCGCTCCACTCCGTCGTCCCGGAAGGAGGCGATGGCTTGGAAATCGGCGTCGGAACCGGTCGCTTCGCGGCGCGGTTGGGCATCCGCTACGGAGTGGAGCCGGCGAGGGGCATGGTGGACATCGCCAGCCGGCGGGGCATCGTCGTTTGCCGCGCGGTGGGCGAGCGGTTGCCGTTCGCTGACGGCGTGTTCGACTACGCGGCGCTGATCACCGTGGTCTGCTTCGTCGCAGACCCCGAAGCGCTGTTCTTGGAAGTCCGTCGGACGCTTCGACCTGGCGGGCATCTGGTCGTCGCGTTTATCGATCGAGACACGCCCCTGGGCCGGCTCCAAGAGTTGCGCCGCCAATCCCACCGGTTCTACCGGCAAGCGCGGTTCTACTCGTCGGACGATGTCGCGCGCCTCGTGGCATCGGCGGGATTCGCCGACTACGAGTGGCGACAGACCGCGTTCGACGAATCATCCGCCGAGCGCGAACGAGACGAGGTGACGGAGGGCCGCGGCATCGGCGCGTTTGTCGTTCTCAGCGCACGCAAGACGCTGGGCTAGCCTAACAAGGAGTCCACGGAATGGCTTCTCGAACGATCGTGATACTCGGCGGAGGTATCGGAGGCATCGTCGCCGCGAACGAGCTCCGCCGTGAGTTGCCGCGGGAGCATCGCATCGTCCTGATCGAGCGGAACGCGGAGCACGCCTTCGCCGCATCGTTTCTGTGGGTGATGGTGGGCGGCCGCGAGCCGCGACAGATCGTCCGCCCTGTGCGCGATCTCGTCAGCCCGGGCGTCGAGCTCGTCCACGCCTCGGTTCAGCGGATCGACACTGGGAGCCGCCGGGTCGAACACGACGCCGGAAGCCAGGAGTACGATTACCTGATCGTCGCGCTCGGAGCCGAGCTCGCGCAGGACGCCGTTCCGGGCTTGGCGGAAGCCGCGCACACGTTCTACAGTCTCGACGGCGCGATCCGACTGCGCGAGGCGCTCGCGGCGTTCACCGGCGGACGCGTCGTGCTGGTCGTCGGCGGCCTGCCGTACAAGTGCCCGGGCGCGCCGCACGAAGGCGCGATGCTCATCGCCGACTATCTTCGGAAGCGCCGCCTGGGCGACAGCACAACGGTTGTGTTGTTCACGCCGGAGCCGCAGCCGATGGCGGTTGCGGGACCCGAGCTCGGGAGCGCCGTCGTTTCCATGCTCGAATCGCGCGGCATCGCGTTCCACCCGCGCCACGTCCTCAAGTCGGTGGATGCGCAGGCGCGTCAGCTCCACTTCGACGGGAAGGAGCCGGTTCCGTACGACCTGCTCGTCACGATCCCGCCACACCGCTCGCCGCGACTGCTCCGCGAGTCGGGTCTGACGAACGATGCCGGCTGGGTTCCCGTCGATCCGCAGACGCTGCAGACATCCGTCGAGAACATCTACGCCATCGGCGACGTGACGGCGCTCGCCCTGCCGGGGCGCTGGAACCCGGACGTTCCGCTGGCGCTCCCGAAGGCGGGCGTGTTCGCCCACGCCCAGGCGAAGATCGTCGCGTCGCGAATCGCCGAGCAGGTGCGCGGGGGATCGTCTGCAGCCGTGTTCTGCGGCGATGGCTATTGTATGTTGGAGGCTGGCGAAGACCTCGCGGGATTCGCGTACGGCAACTTCTTCGCGGAGCCATCGCCGCAGGTGCATCTCCGCCGGATCGGCAAGGCGTGGCATTGGGGCAAGGTGCTCTTCGAGAAGTGGTGGCTCAGTCCTCTGGGACTCCGACGGAAGTGCCTTGGAGCCGTGATCCGCTTGGGCGGAGGGCTCCTCCGTATTCCCGGCGACCTCTAGGCGGCGCCCATCGGAACGCTAGGGACTTACATGGAACCTGTCCGCATCGGCTACGTCGGCTGCGGCTTCATGGCGCAGAAGGTGCACATTCCCAACTTCGCGGGCGTCTCCGACTGCCGGATCGTCGCTCTCGCGGAGGTGCGGTCGGCTCTGGGCAGGAAGGTGCAGGCACGCTACGGCATTCCGAAGCTCTATCGGGATCATCACGAGCTCGGCGCCGATCCGGAAATCGAGGCAGTTGCCGTTTCCGCCGACTTTGCGCTGCAGGGCGAGATCGCCAAGGACTTGCTCGGTGCTGGGAAGCACGTCTTCATGGAGAAGCCGATGGCGGTGTCCGTGGAGCAAGGGGAAGCCATCGTCGAAGCGTGCCGGGCGTCGGGCAGGAAGTTGATGGTCGGCTACATGAAGCGCTATGACGCGGGCAACGAGATCGTCCACGAACGCGTCGCGGCGTTCCGGCAGTCCGGCGAGCTCGGCGCGATCACCTTCGCGCGGAACCACGGCTTCTGCGGCGACTGGATCGCCAACCTCGACACGCCCATGGAGACGACTGACGAGGCGAAGCCCGGCGCTCCCGCCAAGACGCCCGACTGGCTCCCGAAGGAATGGGCAGGCAAGTACCTCGGCTACCTGCAGCAGTACACCCACAATATCAACCTGCTGCGATGGGTTCTCGACGCAGGGGACGACGTGCGGGTCAAGTCGGTGGATCTGAACGACGACGGTTACACGGGGATCGTCGTGTTCGACATGGCGGGGACGCGCGCGGTTCTGGAGTCAGGCGGCATCTCGCACTACCGATGGGACGAGCACACGCAGGTCTACTTCCAGCACGGCTGGGTGCACACGTGGGCTCCGCCGCTCCTCCTCAAGAACACGCCCGCCGACGTGGAGATCTATCGCGCCGGGAAGGAGCAGACCTTCGAACATCCGGTTCCGCAGCCGCGCTGGACGTGGTCGTACCGGCGCGAGGCGGAGCATTTCGTCGCCAACGTGCGGTCGCCGAAGCCGTTCCGATCATCCGCCGAGGACACGTTGACGGACGTGCGGCTGTTCGAGGACATCTACCGCGTGTTCCTCGACGGACAGCGGTAGACGCCGTCCAGCCCTGCTAAGCAGGAGATATGACCCATACGGCGAGGACGGCGCTGAACACCGCCGCGCTGCCCACCAGACCAATCTGCACCGCTGGGGCGGACTCGGGCTCGAGGCGACGCGAGACATGCCATGACCGCCAAGCCATGATGCCGGTCAGTATCAGCATCGCCGCTCCGATGACGGGGATATCCAGCAGCTTCGCGGGCGAGGCGAGCGTCCCATCCGCGATTCGCTGTAACGACTCGACGCCGCGTGGGTCGCGCAGCGCCGTGGGCAGGAAGCCGCCCCAAGCCGCGACCTTCGCGACCGCCTTCGCCAGGTGCGCGGCGGCGACGACCGGGGCAGCCCCCGTCGCGGATGCCAGCAGCAGAGCCCGCAGGCTGCCGCGATACCGCATCGCGTAGCTCGCCGCCGCGACCAGCGTCCACACGAGGATCGGAAAGACGACGAGGAACCATAGCGCCTCGAACCATCCGAACGGCACCGAGGGCGCGATGCGGTTCAGCCACGCGGGAACCGCATGGAAATAGCCGTCGAGCCACTTCACCTCGCCGATGACCTCGTGTGCGACGAATCCGAGCGCGAACATGACGAACGCCGCTTCGAACGGTCGCAGCATCGTCTCGCGCTGGTCCAGGGCGTTCCGCCGTACGATCCCAAAGCCCATGTTCTCCTGTGGGCACACTTTGACGCACTGGAAGCAGAGCACGCAGTTGGCGGAGAACTCGAGACGATAGGGAGCCAGCAAAGACGGGCAGCTTCGCTTGTCGAACCGGTGGCGGTTCCCCTCGCGGATGCAGTCCTTCGTCTTGCAGGACTGGCACGTCTGCGGATCGCGGACATCCAACTGCAGCGGCGTGTACCGACCGTAGACGGACAGCAGCGCCGACGCCGGGCAGAACGACTTGCAGAACGACCGAGGTTCACGGAGGACGATGCCGGTCAGGAACGCCACGCCGCCGAGCGTGACCAGCAGCCACCCCGTCAGATGCGGCACTCGGTGCATGGCGGCTCCCGCGACGAGGAGCTGCAGCACGAGGTACGCCCCGACCACCATCCAGCCGTTGCGCAGGAACCTGCCCAGCGGCGCTCTCCGCCAGCCGATCCTCCGCGCCAGTGAGTCTCCGACGCGGTTCACCAACTCCAGCGGGCAGACCGTGCACCAGACACGCCCGAAGGCGAGGGCGACGGCGATCATGCTGGGCCACCACAAGCCCCACACGACGAGCGTCGTCAGGTTTGTCTTACGGAGCGTCAGCAGGTCCTGAGCCGTCATGCCGCTGCCGACGCCGAAGCCGTTGACGGCGAACCCGACGGCGCCTGCCAACACCAGCGTCTGGAACACCACAGGAAAGAGCGGGCTCCGTAAGATCGCGCGGACAGCCTGCCAGCGGGCGATGTCCGCATGGATTCTGGTTGGCGCACCCATGGCTAGGACCCTCGAAGGCGAGTGCATGGACTGTAACGAAGTCCGACCCGACGGACGGGAGCCGTGCGCGTCAACGCGGACTCGACGGCTCCGAGCGGCGGGCTTACGGCGCGGCTTCGCTCAGCAATAGAATGACCGATGCGCGGCGCTTCGAGGAGGTCGGTCGCATAACTACCGGCGGATCAGGCGCTGCGCCGCCGCGTGCCAGGCTATGCCCAGCGCGATGAGTCCCAGCCCGACCAGCCAGACCGCGCGTTCCACCCAGAACGCAAGGAACAAGCACCCGATCAGGCCGACGACGGCGATCCACATCGGATAGAGTCTCTGCTCACGCGGGATTCGAAGCGCCGCGAGATTCGTAATGGCGTAGTAGACCAGCACCGTGAAGGCAGAAAACGACCAGGTCGTCCTTACATCGCCGATCAGTACGAGCAGAGCGATGATGACGCCGATGGCGGCGACGGCGACGTAGGGCGTCGTTCCCTTCGCGTCGATCCGCGCGACGGCGGTTGGCATGTCGCGTCGCCTGCCCATCGCAAGCAGAATGCGCGACAAGCCGAGGATCAGGTTCAACAGAACCCCGAGCATCGCCGCGACTGCGCCGACCGCCAGCACGAGCGGCGCCCCGGGCACGCCGAATCGCCGCGCGACGACCTCCAACGGAGCGGCAGATTCGGCGCTCGTCGCCCCCGCCAGGACATCTGCTCCGACCGATCCGACGCCGACTATCGCCACGGCTCCGTAGAGCGCCATTGTCACGAGCATCGTCGCAAGGATCGCTCTGGGGATCGTGCGACGGGGCTCTCGCACCTCCTCGCCGAGCGTCGCGATCCGCCCGTAGCCCGTGTAGGCGACGAACATCAGCGCCGTCGCGTGGAACAGCGAGACGGCAGGACGTTCCGACGCGATGAAGGGCGTCAGATGCCGCCCGCCGCTGCCGATCAGCAGCGGGAGCCCTGCGACGACGAAGAACGCGAGGGACGTCAGCGAGATCGAGACGATCGCGATGTTCACCGCGTTCGAGCGGCGCATCCCTGCCAGAACGACGATGGTCAGCGCCGCCACGGCGAACAGGGCGACCCCAACGAGATAGGTGCGTTCGCCGCCGTTGACGAGGTTGAGAAAGTACCCGGAGAACCCGAGCGCCGCCGTCGCCGCCGACGCGCTCTTGGCGAGCAGGAAGAGCCACCCGGCAGCGAAGCCGAACCATCCGTTGAGGTAGCGGTAGCCGTATTCGTAGGTTCCGCCGCTGGTCGGATGGTTCGCGGCGAGCTGGGCGCTGTTGAGCCCGTTGCAGAGGGCGACCACCGCCGCGAGCATGACGGCGGGAATCACCGACGGACCCGCGATCCCCGCCGCGATGCCGATGCTGACGAACACGCCCGTCCCGATGATCGAGCCGAGCCCGAGCATCACCGCGCCGCCGACGCCGACCTGACGAGTCAGCGCAGGGGCGTTCTGTTCGTTGTCCATCGCGTTAATCCCTCGCCAGATCGTCGGTGTGTCCGGGCTGCGAAGGCGATGATGTGGGATAACCTAAGCGCGGCGTTCGAGAGCCAAGCGCCGGGAGGTTCAGCGCACCCGCCGTCACGAATGGCGGCATCGGCAGTCTGAGGCTGTTCCGATTCGACATCCTCGCTGAACGATGTTAACCTGACGGGGCGACGATACGTCCTGCGTCTTGGACGTGTCCACACGGCACCCGGAAAGGAGCCTGGAATGCGTCGAATCACATGGCATCTCACCGCTGCCGTCGCGCTGACCTTCGGCGTCACCGTCGGCGTTCACGCCCAGCTCGCGGTTCACTACGACTTCGAGTCCATTGCGAACGCCCAGGTGCTCGACATGTCGGGCAACGGCATCGACGCGACCGTCAAGGGCGATGTCACATCGGTCGCCGGCGGCAAGTTCGGCAAAGCCGGCAAGTTCGCCAGCAAGGGGTTCCTCGATCTGAACGGGCCCGCGATCCCTGCGGCGAAGATCCCCAAGGACGCCATCACCATCGCGGCGTGGATCAACGTCGAGAACACGGGCGACCAGCACGAGATCTTCAACGCCCGCGCGACAGACGGGACCTTCATCTTCCATCCGGAGTACCGCAGCGACAACTCCTGGCGCTGGCTCGTCCGAGATAACGCCACGATCTTCGAGGTCAAGTCCGCGACCGGCGCGCAAACCGGCGCCTGGATCCACTTCGCCGGTGTCTACTCGTCCAAGGACGCAATCGGAGCCCTCTACGTCAATGGCGTGAAGGTCGGCGAGCAACAGCTCGACGCGGCGAAGCCGCGCCCGATGCAGCAGGACTGGGGACAGGGCGCGCGGGTCGGTATGACGGTCGATGGCGCTCGCGCGTTCACGGGGCTGATGGACGACTTCGTCATCTACGCGAAGGCGCTCAGCGAAGCGGAAGTCAACACGCTGATGAAGCAAGGCGTGGCAAAGCCCGCCGCCGTGTCGCCGGGCACGTCGCTGGCGACGATGTGGGGAACCCTCCGCACGGCGCGCTAGCCCGAGCTCCCGGCGTTCGTTACCGATGCCCTCTCATCCGCGAGAGGGCATTCGCCGTCTTGCGGCTAGTGGTCAGTTACCTTGGAGATTGCGTCTTCCCCCCACCTCAATCCTCCCCCACGCTTCGCGGGGGGAGGATGCCATGTCCCCTCCCCCTTGCATGGGGGAGGGTTAGCGTGGGGGTTGGACAAACCGACACTTCACTGTCACTGACCACTAGGCTCGCGCGACGCTCGCCTCGACGTCGTCGATTTCCTTGGGGATGGTCACGGTAAGGTTCTCATGACCATCCTCGGTGATGACGACCGTGTCCTCGATCCGCACGCCGATGCCAGCGCATGCCGCTGCCCTGCCCTCTTCGGACTCGGAGACGTACAGCCCCGGCTCCACCGTGAAGACCATGCCCGGTTCCAGCGGGTACGGCTCGCCGTTCTTCTCCGAGTGGCCCGCGTCGTGCGTGTCGAGCCCGATATGGTGCCCGATGCCGTGCATGTAATAGGGCTTGTGGGCTCCCTCCTCGATGAGGGTCTCGACGGGACGATCTTCCAGCCAGCCAAGCTCGACCATCCCGCGCGTGAGCTCCGTCGTCGCTAACCTCTGGAGCTCCTTGATCGCTATGCCCGGGGCGCACCGTTCCAGGATCGCCTTCTGAACGCGCAGCACCACCTCGTAGACGCGCCGCTGCTCCGGCGTGAACCGCCCACCGACGGGAAAGGTGCGCGTCACGTCGCTCGAGTAGTGGCCATACGCCGCCGCCGAGTCGATGAGAAGGAGGTCGCCGGACGCCATCTGCCGGTCGTTCTGAACGTGGTGGAGCACGGTCGCGTTCTCCGCGCTCCCGACGATGCTCGGATAGGCGGGCCCGTCGGCTCCGCGCGTACGGTAGCCGGAATCGAGCGCGGCTTCGATCTCGTACTCGTACCGCCCTGGCGCGATGCGCGGTAAGACGTCAGCGTAGACATCGCACGAGATCCGCGCGGCGTGGCGGATCATCGCGAGCTCCTCGGGCGTCTTGCGCATCCGCAGCTCCGCGAGGATCCACTGGGGATCGCGGAGCTGGTTGACGCCCCTGCCGGCGCTGCCGTAGGACTTCGCCGATGACTGGAACACCTCGAGGATCTTTCGCCCGAGGCGCGTGTTCATGTTGGGCGTGAAGTAGAGGGTTCTCACCTGTCGGAAGAGCTCGGCGAGCTCCTTCTCGACATCGGCGACGGGATACGCCGCGTCCGCGCCGAACGTGCTGACGGCTCCCTCGACCCCGGCGCGAGGTCCGTCCCAGCGTTCCCGAGCCGGATCGCGCGGATCGACGAAGAGGAAGAAGGATTGCTTCTCCGACGCGCGCATGACGGCGCAGACGGCGTTGGGCTCTGAGAACCCGCTAAGATAGTAGAAGTCGCTCGCCTGACGCGGCCTGCCCTCCGCCGACGTGATGCCCTCGAAGACGGCGAGCGAATCCTCGCCCATCATTTCCAGCAACTGCGCGCGCCGCGCCGCGAAGAACGCCGCATCGAGCCGTGGTCCGTCGCCTCTGCCGATCACTTGCATTCTCCTACGATGTCCGAGCCGCTTCCAGGAACCGCCGCGTCCGTTCGGCGTCCACCGAGTTTCCGGCGCGCCCATCGCGCTTGAGCGCGCTGCCGACGATGATGCCGTCCGACAGTGCCATCGCGTCGTCAACCGTCTCCAGCGTCACGCCGCTTCCGACGAGAACCGGCGCGGAGCCGGCTCGCCGAACCGCCACGATGTCGTCCGAGTCCGTCTCCGAGCCGGTCGCGTCTCCGGTCACGATGAGCGCGTCGGCGAGCCCGCGCTCGACGGCGTCGCGCGCTTCGCCTTCGATGTCGAACCCCGCCAACGGTTGCGCGTGCTTGACGCCTACATCGGCGAGGATCGCCACCCACGGAGCCAGGTTCCGCCGCAGACGCGCCGTCTCCCAGGCGCGGCCCTCGATGGTTCCTTGGTCTGCGACGACTGCTCCGACGTGGACGTTCACCCGAATGAACTGCGCCTGGCATGCCGCGCAGATGGAGAGCGCCGCGCGCGCATCGTTCCGCAGGACGTTGACGCCGAGCGGCGGGAGCCCGGCGACGCGATGCCGAATCGCGGTCACAATCGCCGCCATCGCCGCGACCGTGACCGGTTCCACAGAACCCGGCAGGAATGGCGCGTCCCCGTAGTTCTCGACGATGATCCCATCGACGCCAGCGCGAGCCAGGGCATCAGCGTCGTGGATCGCGCTCGCCTCGACAGCCTCCCAGTCGTCGCCCCACCGAGGGCTGCCGGGCAGCGGAGGCAGATGAATGACGGCGATTACCGGCTTCGATGCGAACAGGGAGCGGAAGTTGGACACTCAGCGCCCTCGGCTGGTGCTGGAATGGACTTGATCGTACCGGCGTGCTACCCTCTCGCGAAACTGGTTTGTCGGCTTCACGCCAGCGCGCCCCGCTCCGAGGACCTCCACGATGCCGTCGGTACGAGCCTCCCGCCGCACGCGATGCCGCGTCTGGCTCTGCGCGTTCCTGTGCGCGACGGTTGCCGTTCTGGGCTGCGGCATCGTCGGCCGCGAACGGCTGGACCGTGTGGACGACGGCTCCGTCTTCCAGACGTTCGGAGCCGAGCGTCCCGGCGACTGGTCGGGAGCCGTCGTCGAGCTTCGACATCCGGCGCGCGTTCGCCGCGTCGTCGTTGTCCCGAAGGCGACGTTGACCCGGCTGGAGGTGCAAGTCCGCACGCCTCAGGGCGCGTGGAAGCCCATTAGATCGCTCCGGGGCCGGTACGCCTCGAACCTGGCGGTGCGTACGGACGCCGTCGCGGACGCCGTGCGCGTGATCGTCCAGATGCCCTCGCTGCGGCGCGATCAGGGCACGCATGTCGCCGGGACGGGCACCTACATCGAAACGATCCTCGTCTACGGAACGCCCATCGAATAGCCTGCCGCGTCGGGAGCCTCGATGCAGGTCTTTTTCATCGTCCTGTTCGGCGCGTCGCTCGTCTGCTTCTCGCTGGCGGCTCGCGTCGCCGCGCGGATGCTCCCCTACTGGGTCGCCGGCACGCCGGTCGAGGGGTCGCTATGGGCGGAGCTCGGGCTGTGGACGCTCGCCTTCGTCGCCGCGTTCATCGGAACCGGGTTCTTCCTCTACGAGCGCGAGCGGGACGAGGGGCGGATCGGTCGCCGGATTGCCTTCTACGAGCTTCTGCTACGGGTTCTGCGGCGAACCCCGCCGGATTCGCCGCCCAAGCCCATCCGCCGTCGGAACCCCTAGCGCTCTTCGCGCAGCCCCGCCCACGTGACGGCGAGCCTGCCCTTCGGCTCGACCGGCAGCACGAGGTCGGCGGTCGTCTCGCCGATCACCAGGTTGTCGATGTAGATCAGCCCGTACAGCCCGAACTTGCCCGCCTTGAGGGCGTTGTTCTTGGCGGTGTGGAAGGGCTTCATCGAGTCGAACGCGGGGTTGTCCGCCTTCGCTCCGGCGTAGGCTTCGAACGTGTCGCCGGCGATCTTCAGGCGGAACCGGTACCAGGTCTGCGGCTTCGTCGCGAACTTGCCGCCCTGGAGGACAGCGTTCCAGGCGCCGCCGTTGCGGAACCAGAAGTCGAAGTTGCCCGACTCGCCGCCCGACCTGCGGTCGAACAGGTAGAACATGTTGCCTTCTTGGAACCGGAAGAGGGTTCCCATGTAGAACTCTTCCGGGAAGTAGGCGTCGTACTCGATGATGTAGTCGGTCCATCCGGCATCGCCGACGACGTAGATCGAGCCGCCGACATCGTGCCGCGACGCGTTTGCCGCGCTCTTGGACGACGCGAGGACCTTGTTGCCGCCGTCCTTGGGGTCGGCGATCACTTCGGCGGCTGTGTTCCCCTTGAACCCGACCTCCCAGCCAGCGGGGGCTTTGCCAATCGCATCGTTCTGGAAGTCGGAACCGTAGAGTTGTTTCGCGTCGGCAGCGCTGGTTGCCCAGATGCCAGCCAGCAGCGCGAAAGCCAAGCCCAGATAGCGAACACGCATCGGTCTCTCCTCAGGTTTTGGGTCACCCGCGCGACGAGTTCCACGGTTCCATGATACGGAGTGAGCGACGACGGCGCAATGCGAAGTCAGGCTCCATCGCCGAGAGCGTCCCGCCCCCAGCGAGGCGAAGGGACGCATCTCTGAGATTCTTCGTCTCTCCGTTCCTCAGAAGTCTCTCCGTTCCTCAGAATGACAGCAACGCGGGGGTAACAACAGGACGAGCGGCGTGATCTCAGGGCTGTTTCATGAAGCCACTCGGTCCCCGCACGGCGGGGTCCAGACGAATGTCCACTGCTCCGACGGGACACTAGCCGTCCATGGAGCCACCGTTTCCGCTCCGTCGCTCCCGCGAAAGCGGGAATGACGAGTTGGGTTGACCCGATTCGGGATCAGGCGGTCCGTCCATGAAACAGCCCTGTTCCGACCAGCACCAGGGTTCGTTGGGCTGCCTCCCCGTGCTATCATCTCGCCGTCGCACCGTGCCGACCTCGATCCGCCCATCTTGCCCTGCCGGTCTCCCGGTTCGGCTCTGGAGACGCCGTGATCGCCCCCAACCTGTCTGAGTACGACGGACCCCGAACGCCCACGCCCGATGAATGGGAAGCCACCGTCGCATTGGCTCGCCGCGTGTTCTTCCCGAACGTGACGGACTTCGCGTCTGCCGCGCGAGCGTGGCCCATGGTGTTCCACGGCGACCGCCGCGAGAACACAATCGCGATGTTCCGCGACGGCGCTCCCGTCTCGATGGTTCAGGGGCTCGAGCGCGACTTCGTGACGGGCGGAGTCGTCCTGCGGGTGGGATACGTCGGGAGCGTCTGCACCGACGCGTCGCATCGGGGCAACGGGCTCGCCAGCGCCGCGCTGGAGGCGACCCATAATCGGTTCCGCGAGCACGGGGCGGACTTCGCCTACATCTCGGGAACGCGCCCTCTCTACTACGCGGCGGGAGCGAATCACGTCGGGATCGAGCTGCGGTTCCGCGTGGACGACTCGTCGCCGTTGGGCGACTTGCCGAAGGTCTCGGTTCGCCAAGCGACCCCGGCAGACGCAGCCCTCATCGCGCGGCTCCATTCGCGCGAGACGACGCGGATCGTTCGTCGACCTGCCGATTTCGCGCTCGTGCTCGACTGCGGCTACTGCGCCGGCAGGCAGTGTGGCATCTACGTCGTCGAGCTTGGGGGAACGCCGGTCGGCTATTACGCCACATGGGCCCACGCCGAGCGGTCGACGTGGATCATCGAGTACGGCGGCGGCCGGACGTGCGTCTTGGCGGCGATCCGCGACCTGGCTCAGTCGGGCGGCATGCCGGTCGATGTGAGCGTGCCGAGGCGGGACGGTCTGGGCGAACTGCTGGATGCCTGCGGCATCGCGGGTGTCGTCGCGCGAACCGGCGGAACCGTGAAGGCGCTCGATCCGGCGCGCACGCTGCGAAAACTGCTGAACCCCTTGGCGGAACGCGGCGCGCTCCCGAACGGCTTCGAGGTCACGCACGGGAGCGGGCGTTGGACGGCGGTCTCAGGCGATGACACGCTGCGCATCGACGGCGAAGGGGCGGTGCTCCGCGTCCTGCTTGGAGCGCCCTCCGACGACGATGCCCCGAGCATGGACGCGCGCGGCGTGTGGGCTGGAATCGCCGACGAATGCCTGCCGATCAGCATGCCGTCGGTCGTACTCAATATGATCTAGCGGCGTCTACTTCGCGGCTCGGCTGCCCCCGCCGAACGCCGACATGGCACCCAGCACGAAGCCGAAGTTGTACCAGCCGCCGTTGTTGTGGACTTCGTAGACGCTCACGGAGTCGTTGAACAGGGATACGATGAATGTGATGAACACGATGAGTCCGTGCCACAAGCCCTGCCAGAAACCGGCGACCTTCCCGACGGCGTCCGGCGTGGCAGTGTTCGGGTTGGCTCCCGCGGCGCATCCAGCGAGGAGCGCGACGCCCAGCAGACCCAAGCACAACAGAACCGCGCGCTTCATGTCCGTACCTCCCTGAAGTCCGACCGACGGCGATGCTCCGAACCGCCGTGCCGGTGACACGTGCTACTACGTTAGATAGCCGATCGCAGGAGAATCGAACGATGCGCTGGAAGCTGCTGAGCCTTGTTCTCCTAGTCATCGTGTTCCTTCAGTGCGGCGGAGACACTCCCATGCCCAACGGGAACGCCGAGACGAAGGGCAAATCGGCGACCGTCGAAATCTACGAGTTCAAGACCGCCGAAGAGCTGAAGGCGTTCCGGTTCCCGACCGACACGAAGGGCACGCTGGGGTTCCGCGTCACGCGCATCGAGAAGGAGCTCGTGCCGATCCGCTCGACGCCCGTGTTCGTCTCGGACGGGCAGCACGCGCTCGATGACAGCTTCATCAACACGGATGCCATCCGCATCATCGTGTTCCGCTAGGACAGACGCTTTGCCGCATCTGGTTCTCGGCATCGACACATCGTGCGACGAGACCTCCGCCGCCGTCATTGCGGATGGGCGGGACATCCGGTCGAACGTCGTCGCATCGCAGATCGAGGTCCACGAGCGCTTCGGGGGCGTGGTTCCCGAACTGGCGTCGCGAAAGCACGCGGAGATCGTCACGCGGATCGTGGATCGAGCGCTGCGGGATGCCGGCGTCACGTTGTCGGACCTATGCGCCATCGCCGTTACGGACCGCCCGGGACTGGTCGGAGCCCTACTCGTGGGCGTCGCGGCGGCCAAGGCGATCGCATACGTGTCGGGTCTGCCGCTGATCGGCGTTCACCACATCGAAGGGCACGTGTATGCGCCCGCGATGGTTGACGACGTGCCGTTTCCTCACGTCTGCCTGACCGTGTCCGGCGGTCACACGCTGCTGGTGCGCGTCGACGAAGGCTGGCGGTACGAAGTCCTCGGCTTGACGCTCGACGACGCCGTCGGAGAGGCGTACGACAAGGTGGCAAAGCTGCTGGGCTTGGGGTTCCCCGGAGGACCACTCATCGACCGCCTCGCGGCGAGCTCGGACGAACCGGAGGTGGATTTCCCTCGTCCGATGCTGGACAGCGGCGACTTCCGGTTCAGCTTCAGCGGCTTGAAGACCGCCGTGCGCTACCACGTCGAACGGAGCGGCGGCGAGGTGTCCGTGCCGGCGGTCGCGGCGGGGTTTCAGCGGGCTGCCGTGGAGACGCTCGTCGCCAAGCTGTTCGGCGCGGCGGAAGCCGTCGGAGCCCGTGCGGTGACGATCACAGGAGGCGTCGCGGCGAACCGGGCGCTTCGGAACCGAACGCGGGAGATCGCCGACGCGCGAGGCATCGCGCTCTCGATCCCGCCGATGTCGCTCTGCACGGACAACGGAGCGATGATCGCAGGCGTCGGATACCATCAGTGGCGACGGGGCGACGTCTCGGGACTCCAGCTCGGAGCCGCCGCGTCGGGTCCGCTGCCGACTCGGACCGTGGCATGACCGCCGTCGTCCACGATATGACCGGCATCGGTCTGGCGCGGGAAGCGGTCGAACGCGGAGAGCTTATCGCCTTCCCGACGGATACGGTCTACGGCGTCGGAGCCGACCCGCAGAACCGCGACGCGCTCGGACGGCTGTTCGACGCGAAAGGTCGGGACGCTGGCAAGCCGATTCCGCTGCTCTTCGCCGATCTCGACGTTCTCGTGGGAACCTGCCGGCTTTCGCCGACGGCGGAGCGGCTGTCGAAGGCGTTCCTGCCGGGCGCGATGACGCTCGTCGTCCATCCGGCGTTCGACTGTGCGAAGGAACTGACCTCGTCCGACGGGACGATCGGCGTGCGGATACCGGCGCACGAGGGAGCGCGCGCGCTGATCCGCGCATGCCGCGGCATGCTCGCCGTGACGAGCGCGAATCTCTCCGGCGAGCCTCCGGCGACTAGCGCAGAGGACGTCGCCGCGTCGATAGGAGAGCACGTCGCCGTCATCCTCGACGGTGGAGCGACACCGGGGTCCATCGCATCGACAGTCATCGACACGACCTGCGAGCCGCCGCGCATCCTGCGGCAGGGGGTCATCTCGGCGGAGCGCATCCAGTCCGTTCTCGACGAAGGGGAACGCCCATGAAGATCGCCATCGGCGGCGACCATCCCGCGTACGAGCTAAAGGAAGCCGTCAAGCGCTATCTGTCCGAGCAGGGCATCGACGTCGTCGATGTCGGAACGCACAGCACGGAGTCGGTGGACTACCCGGAGTTCGGCGCGGCGGTCGGGAGGCTCGTCCGCGACGGGTCGGTGGACCGGGGAATCGTCATCTGCGGGACGGGGCTGGGCATCTCCATCGCGGCGAACAAGATCGAGGGCATCCGCGCCGCGCTCTGCGTGAACACGGACTACGCCCGCCTCGCGCGCGAGCACAACGACGCGAACGTCCTCGCGCTGGGGGCGCGGTTCACCGCCGCGCCGCATGCTGCCGAAATCGTGCGCGTGTGGCTCGAAACGCCGTTCGGCGGTGGGAGGCACGAACGGCGCATCGAGCAGATCCGACGGTTGGATGCCGGAGACGAGCCGGCGTCCGGATAGGGAGGACTATGATCCGTCTACGGTGGGGTACCGTGGGCGTCTTGATTGCGTCGGCTGTTCTGTCTTCTTGCGGACAGCGCGATGCCGCGTTGACGCCCGTCGAGACGCGCTTCACGGAGGTGGCACAGGAAGTCGGAATGCGCTTCGTCCATCGCCAGATCGACGGTGACATGGACCTCATCTGCGAGTCGATGGGCAGCGGACTCGCCTGGCTGGACTTCGACAACGACGGCGACTGGGACCTCTACGTCGTCAATGGGAAGGGATACCCGAGTGCTCTCTACCGCAACGACGGCGGGCGTTTTACCGATGTCGCAGAGGCAGCCGGAGTGACAGGCTTCGGTTGGGGGATGGGCGTTACGGCGGCGGACTACGACGGGGACGGCTGGACGGACCTCTTCGTGACGCACTTCGAGGAGCCGGCGAAGCTCTATCGGAATCGGGGCAATGGGACATTCGAGGACGTCGCTGCGAAGGCGGGCGTCGCCGGATGGGGGTGGGAGGCGTCGTCCGCGTGGGGAGATGTCGATGGCGACGGCGACCTCGATCTCTACGTCGTCCGGTATCTCGACTTCAACAGCCCAGCCGCAGCGGTCGCGCACGATGGGTCTGGGAGACCGGAACTCCACACGCTGGTTCCCGACAACTATCCGCCCCAGGCGAACTCGCTCTACATCAACAACGGGGATGGGACGTTCACCGACGCGACCGCGCGAGCCGGAGTCGCCAACCCGGACGGTCGCGGCCTGGGGGCGATCTTCTGCGACTATGACCACGACGGCGATCTCGACCTCTACGTGGCGAACGACAACACGCCCAACGTTTTCTATCGGAACCGAGGCGACGGCACATTCGAGAACGTGAGCTTCGCCACCGGCACGGAGGACTCGCGCGGATCGATGGGGCTCTCCTTCGGCGACATCGACGGCGACGGCGATCTCGACCTCTTCGTCACGAACTGGCAGATGGAGACGAACGCGCTCTATCGGAACAATCAGATCGCGCCGGCAGGTAGGAAGTCCAGCGATACGTTCGACGACGCCACGCTCGAATCCGGCTTGGGACCGCCGTCCATGGGGCTGACCGGATGGGGCACTCATCTGGCGGACTTTGACAACGACGGCGATCCCGACATCTACGTCGCCAACGGCTACACGAGTCCGAGCGAGACGGACAAATCCTGCTGCGAGGGACAGCGAAGCCAGTTCTTCCGCAACGAAGGCGGGCGGTTCACCGAGCTCCGCGACGCCTTCGCCGTAGCCCCATGGGGGGCTGGACGCGGTTCCGCCGTCGCCGACTACGACGGGGACGGCGATCTCGATATCGCCGTCTCGCAGAACAACGGACGCCTGCTGCTCTTCCGCAACGACACAGGACACGAGCAGAGCGCCGTTCGCATCCAAGCGCCTCCCGGCGCGCGGGTCGAGGTGCGAGTCGGGAAGCGAGCTCGCGTCGCGCAGGTTACGGCGGGATCGAGCTATATGTCGTCCAGCGCCCCGGAGCTGGTCATCGGAACGCCGCACGGCAAGCGGATCGACCGGATCGAAGTGCGCTATCCGGGCGGGTCGGTTGAGACGGCGACACGGGTTCCCGTGGACAGCCGCATCCGGTTCGTCGGCGGAAAAGAGCCGGAGATGCTGGCAAACGCCCAACGGTGAGACCGCCATTATGGGAGGGAACCATGCGCTTGAAAGGTCAGACAGCGCTCATCACCGGCGCAGGACGCGGTATCGGACGAGCCATCGCCCTCGCATTCGCCGCCGAAGGGGCTGACCTCGCGCTGGCGTCGCGGACGGAATCGGAGCTCGACGCCGTTGCGCAGGAGGTCTCCGCGCTGGGAGTCCGGGCTCTGGTCGTCCCGATGGACATGGCGGAACCCGACGCCGTCCGCGCGCTCGCATCGAAGGCGCTTGGCGAGTTCGGCGTCGTCGATATCCTCGTGAACAACGCGGGCGTGGCGATCCACCACCCGGTTCCCGACATTCCCGAAGAGACGTGGGACTTCACGATGGCGGTGAACCTGAAGGCTCCCTTCCTCCTGACGAAGCTGCTGTGGAACCAGATGGTCGAGAGGGGTGGGGGTCACATCGTCAACGTGTCGTCGGTGTCCGGCAAGCAGGCAAGCGCGTCGAACGCGACCTACGCGGCGTCGAAGTTCGGGCTGGTGGGCTTCACGGAAGCGCTCTCGAAGGCGGGAAGCAGCGTGAACATCCGCGCTTACGCGCTCTGCCCGGGCCCCGTGGCGACGCGCACGCGCGCCAAGAACAATCCGACGGAAGACCCTTCGACGATCCTCCAGCCTTCCGACGTCGCGGAAGCGGCGTTGTTCCTCGTGACGCAGCATCCCCGCGTGTTGATCCGCGAGGTCGTCATCGACGTGAACCCGTCAGGTATCGGTCGTTAACCCGCGCGCTCCATGGGGGGATGAAGGGGCAGTGAGGGCGGGTGTGAGACCATCCGTGTCAACTTGACAGGATTCCTAGCGAAGCCGGGCGATGACGCCGGTTATGTCGCCATTGACGATGTGAAGCGCGATACGCTTCGCAACCGACTGGCCTCGCTGTCACCACGAAACGCGGTGCGCATCGCGGTGTCGCCCAGTCGTCCATCTCGGAAGTTCCTGCGGGTACTGTCATTCTGAGCGAAGCGAAGAATCTGCATGGCATGTGATACGCGAGATCCTTCGTCGCTTCGCTCCTCAGGAACCTGTCCTGAGCGAAGCGAAGAATGACAAGCCGTATGAACTTCTGCGATCGAGTACTCAGAGAAGCACCAAGCAGTCTGACCGCAGAGACGCCACGTGCCACTTCGCCCGGTGTCGGACGGGATCCTCACAAACTGCGCACTGGTTGTCAGTGGAACCACATCTCGAAGGAATACGGCGACGACAGCACGATCCACCGCCGTTTCCAAGCGTGGTGCGAGTTGGAGGTCTTCGATGAAATCTGGCGTCAACTCCTTACTCCGGTGTATTGACTCAAATAGGGTGTTGAGGCAGAATTCGACTCGGTTGACGAGATCAGGACTTTCGCTTTGCACGTTATCGGAAGTACAGGTCAACCGGACATTGTAGCGTTCATGCGGGTTCTGCGAGAGCCCTTTTCGTTGGAACACGTCAATCTGACACGTTTTCGAGTCCGAAGCGAAAGTCCTGACCCTAGGAAGGGAGAAGGTTGGGATGAGGGCTCGAAGCTTTCAGCGCCCTGCTTTAACTGGCGACGTTGGAGTGCGCACCTCACCGGTTGCCCGTTTGCCGCGAACGGGCGACGCGGCTAATATAGCGGCGAGTTGCGCCCCGGCAATCCGACGGGGAGCCTCTCCACACCGACTTTGACCGGTTAGGACCCGTCTGTGAAGGCGCTCTTCACCGAATACCCGACGCTCGACCAACTGCTCGTCGGCATCGCGATCTTCCTCGGATCGCTGATCGTCGGGTTCGTCATCGACCGGATTGTCATCGCCCGCCTGACGAAGCTCGCCGAATCGACCCGCTGGCGGCTCGACGAGATCATCACGAAGTCCCTGCGCGGGATGGCGATCATCTGGCTGGGAATCATCGGGTTCCGTGCCGGTATGACGGGCTTGCCGCTCAAGGAGGCTATCACCGACGACGTCCACAAGGTTCTGCTCGCGCTGGTGACGCTCTCGCTGACGGTCGTGCTGGCTCGCATGGCGGCGGGAGCCCTTCGCGTCTATGCGACGCGCATGGAAGGCGTTCTGCCCGGGACGAGCATCTTTGAGAACCTCATCAAGGTGACGATCTTCGCGGTCGGCGGCTTGATGATCCTCCAGACGTTCGGGGTGCCGATCACGCCGATCCTGACGACGTTGGGCGTCGGGGGCTTGGCGGTCGCCTTGGCGTTCCAGCCGACGCTGACGAACCTCTTCGCCGGTCTCCAGATCATTCTGGCGCGGCAGCTCAAGGTCGGCGACTTCATCGAGTACGACACGACGGGCGAACGCGGCTACGTGGCGGACATCACCTGGCGCACGACGACCATCCGCACGCTGACCGACAACATGATCATCGTGCCCAACTCCAAGCTCTCCGAAGCGGTCATCACGAACTTCAACCAGCCCAATCCAAACCTCTCCGTGCGCGTGCCTGTCGGCGTCCATTACGACAGTGATCTGGATCACGTCGAGAAGGTCACGCTCGAAGTCGCCCACGAGGTCATGCAGGAGGTTCCCGGCAGCGATCCCGACTTCGAGTGCCGCGTCCGCTACAGTGCATTCGCCGACTCCAGCATCAACTTCAACGCGATTCTGCGGGTCAGCGCGCCGGAGCACCAGTTCCTCGTGGTTCACGAGTTCATCAAGCGCCTGAACCGTCGCTACGTCGCCGAAGGCATCGAGATCCCCTACCCGATCCAGAACCTCTACATGCGCACGCCCGTCGAGCTCGCTTCCGGCGGACACGCCACATGAGCATCGATGTCGTCATCGCCGCCTGGCGTCCGATCCTACTGCGCCATCTCCCACTCGTGCTGGGAGCCTGGGCGCACCTGGTCGCCGGAGCCATCCTCGCCTTCTTTGTGCTGTGGGACGCGCATCGGCGGAACTCGCGGCACGCGAGGCTCTGGGCGTGGTGCGTCCAGTTGTTCCCGCTGGCGATCCTCGCCTATCTCGTGCTCCGACCCCATCCGAAGCCGCTGCACACGGCGTTCGGCGTCGTCCAGTACGCGCCGGACGAGAAAGAGCAGCCGCGCCCGTTCTCGCTGTGGCTGGGGCAGCATCTGACCAGCCCGATTCCCGCGCTGGGGCAGTTCCTGCTCGGCGGCTGGTTCCGCGCCATCGCCTTTGTCGCGCTGATCGCTCTTTCGGCGACCCTCTACGCGTTTCAGCAGCGCGATGTCCGCGAGAGCTGGCTCATTCCGAAGAACCTGCTGCCCGAGGCGCGCCAGGCAGAGACGGTTACCGTCAACTTCAGGGTTCCGCCGTGGCTGGGCAAGGCGATGGCAATCGAGCTGGTCGTGCTCATCGTCATCACGTATCTCGACCGTATCACACTCGCCGACGGGCTGGTTCACGGGCGTTCGCGGCGCACGCGCACGCCGATCGCCTACTACCGAATCGCCGCGAGCGATCCGGTCGCCGGTGACGCCGAGTTCACGATCAACGCGGAGGGCGTCATCGCCGGGTCATCTGACCAGGCGGACTTCGTCGCGGAAGGGGATGGCATCCTGCCTCGTCATGTCGCGTTCTATGTCCATCACGACCGCCGGAGCGAGTGCACGGTTCGCCTGCGCTGCCTCGACGAGTCGGCGACGGTGCTACTCGATGGCGAGCCCGTCCACGAAGCCGTGCTGTCTCCCGGCAGCGAGGTCACGGTCGGTCAGACCGCCTTTCGGTTCCTGCCACTGAACGCGTAGACAGCCTGGCTCCTGCCCGCGCTCGCGGCGAGGCAGACGCCGACAGCGACGTGGACCTGCTCATCGTGCTGCCTGGCGGAACCGACCGCCGGGCTGCTGCCATCGCCATCCGACGGGCTTTGGAGGACATGCCCGCCGCCAAGGACATCGTCGTATCGACGCCCGAGGAGATCGCGCGCCGGGGCGACATCGTCGGATCGATCCTGAAGCCCGCTCTGCGCGAAGGACGTGTTCTCTATGAGCGAAGCTGACCACATCGGCGAGGCGCGGCGTTGGCTGCGCTGCTCAGAACAGACCGGAACTACCCGCCGCTGAGCGCCGGAAGGAAATGCACCTCGCTGTCGGGAGGGACGGGCTGCAAGAGTCCCATCCGCGCCACCTCGCCGTCGATGGCTGCCGCGACGCCCGGACGCAGTTGATCCCCCTCGCAGAGCCATCGGCGCGTTCCGGGGAACCGTTCCTCCAGCGCGTTGACGATCTGGCGGAGGGTCTTCCCTTCGAGCTGGACGTGCTCGACGCCGTCCGTGTAGTTCCGCATCATCGGCGGGATGAAGACGGTGGGCATGGATCGGGCTCCCGCGTTCGCTTGCCTGCCGTCGTGCGGCGCAGTGTGAGGTTTCGGCGGGGTTCATGCGTGGTAGGGGCGGGTCTAAGACCCGCCCCTACGGGACCGGATGGCTACTTGCCAGCCTTGAGGAGCTCCGCGAGCACGCGCGGCGGACTCATCGGAGCCTCGCGCAGTCGAATCCCCACGGCGTCGTAGATCGCGTTGGCGATCGCCCCGACCGGCGGCACGATGGGCGTCTCGCCGACGCCGCGCAGCCCGAACGGATGGTTCGGGTTCGGCACTTCGACGAGGATCGTGTCGATCATCGGCACGTCGAGCGCCGTCGGGATGCGGTAATCGAGGAAGCTCGCGTTGAGGAGGTGACCCTTCTCGTCGTAGACATACTCCTCGTTGAGCGCCCAGCCGATGCCCTGCGTCGCCCCGCCCTGGAGCTGCCCTTCGACGTACGCCGGGTGGATCGCCCTGCCGACGTCCTGCGCCGCCGTATAGCGGAGAACCTGCACCTTGCCGGTCTCCGGGTCCACCTCGACATCGACGACGTGGGTTCCCAGTCCCGGCAGTGCGCCGCCGGCGTTGACGCTGGTCTCGGCGGAGATGGGTCCACCCGTGCGGAACATCTGCTCGGCGACCTGCTTGAACGTCGCCTTCTTCTCGGCGTCCGATTTGCAGGTGAGCGTTCCGTCGTCGTGGTACTCCACCTGATCGGGTTCCACTTCCCATGAGCGAGCGGCGCGCCGGGCGATCTCTTCGCGGATCTGGAGCGCGGTGCGATGGCAAGCGACGCTCGTCTTGTAGGTCGCGCTGCTGCCGCCCGTGACGCTCGTGTACCCCACGGATTCGGTGTTTCCGACGCTCGGGATGACGTCCTCGGCGGCGATGCCGAGCGTCTCGGCGACGATGATCGCCATCGAAGCGCGGGAACCGCCGATGTCCGTCGATCCCTCGATGAGCGAGACGGTTCCGTCGGTGTTGACGGCGATCGCCGCCGACGACTCGCCGCCGCCGTTGAACCAGAACCCCGACGCGACGCCGCGCCCCTGGTTCGGTCCGAGCTTCGTCTTGTAGTGGTCCGTGTTCTTGACAGCCTCGAGCGTTTCGAGGTAGCCGATGATGCCGAACATGGGCCCGTCGGCGCGTCGGTCGCCTTGCTTGACGCCGTTCTTGAGGCGGAAGTCGACCGGGTCCATCCCGACCGCTTCGGCGAGCT
>VGLH01000049.1 GCA_016866785.1 Candidatus Poribacteria bacterium | reverse complement strand
GCTCGCCGACATGTCTCGCAGCAGGTTCAGCCGAATCTCCGCACCGCGCCGCTCGTCGCGGAAGGAGGACTCGTTGTTGACGCGGATCGCCAACTCGTTCTGGAGGTCCAGGACGTCGGATAGCTCGGCCCGTCCAGTCCCGTACCGCTCGCGCACGGCGGCTAGCAGCTCGCGCACGCGCTCGGTGTTCCGGGCGTTGACCTCTATCTTCCGCTCGGCAAGGTGGATGTCGAAGTAGGCGTCCTTGATCCGTTGAGCGATATCCAGCTCGAGTCGGCGGATGTCGTGACGACTGATCGCGGCGTCCTCGCGCGCCATGTCAGCGCGCAACGCACGCTTGCCGGGAAACGGCACATCCAGTGAGATGCGGTACTGGATGTCGTTCGGCGTCAGGGACATGGCTGGCGTTCCGGTCGAGTTCATCAGCATCGCGCGGAACTGCGGGTCGTTCAGACTGCCGGCTTGAGGTACGCGCGCTTCGTCCGCCTCCCAGCGGGCTCGTGCTGCTCGGATGGATGGGTTGTTCCGCATCGCGCTGTCCAGGAGCGTCCTCAGCGCGGCGGGCGACTCGGCTCCCGCTGCCGAAGCCACCCAAGCAGCGACAGCGAAATGGAGCGCGGCACGTCGAAGGATGCGGTACGTTCTCGGAGCGTCCATGCGCTCAGCCTCCGCCATCCTACTCGGACACGCTCGGAGTGGAGCCGGGGTCCTCCCTCGGCGGTCCCATCAGTTTCCAGTTCGATGAATACGAGAATCCGAGGTACGCGGTCGCGTCACGGCTGGTGAATGCGTAAGCGTCGCCCTTGTTGCCGATGGATCGGCGGATGCGCTCCGGCAAGCCGACTCGCGCGCCGACATCGAACGTCCAAGCCGGCGACACGTTGAACCGGAAGCCGCCGTTGAGCGTGCTGCCCACTTCGAGCAGGAGCCGGATCCGTCCGGGGACCATCTCCTTCTCGAGGCCGGCAAACGCTTCGAGCGTGTCTAGGAATCCGTCGTTGGAACCCGAGGCAGTCGCTTCTGAGCTGGAATGACTCGATCCGTCATCCGTCGACGCGACTTCGGTGGCCGCCGACATCGAGTCGTTCTCGTCATCGGCGAAATCGAAGGGCAGGAACCGAGCTCCGACGTGGAGCCGCATACTGCGCAGCGTCTTGCTGCCGACGACGTAGATGCCCGACGGGTAGTAACCGAAGGTCGCGCCGACCGCGACCGCTGCCCACGGGCTTCCCTCCCGCATGATTCGGAGCTTGGCTCCGTGCAGGCCTATCTCCAGGTCTTTCCACAGCGCCCCGACATCCCCGTGGAACGGGATCGTACCCCCCTGAGCGACGCCGATGACGTAGTCGCCTTGTGGCAGGACATCTGCCGTCGGCAGCGTCAGCATCCACGAGGGACCGGACAGCGACGGCTCGGACGGATTGTTGGCGGGTGCGGTGCCTTCCTCGGCAACCGCGACGTGAAGCCTTCCCAGCAAGGCGATGACAGCAAATACTGTGATGAGTCGCCGACTCGTAAGCGACATTGCGCGCTCCTAAGCCCTACGGTCGCGGGGCAAACGGCATCAGCCGCCGAGGACCTCGCGTTCGTCCGGTTCGCTGCTACGGCCAGTTCGACTCGGTTCCGCCGTCGTCAGTGTTCGCGAGCGCTGCTCAGCAGCGGTCGGGTGGACGACGTGAGTCCAACGCCGTAGCGGACGTATCTGAATGGACGGGAACGTGATCCGGATGTCAGGCTTGGGCAGGAGGCGCACGAGTGACGTCGGTTGGCGGCGCGAACTGCGCGACCATCGGTGTCGTGTCAGGGCTGGGCTTGGGAGCGTTGACGATGCATGCGGGAGCTGGCATCGCCGATGCCGGGGCCGGCTGGTCGATGGGAGAGATGACCGTGCGGTATTCGGGACTCGGGTTCTGCTCTTGCGGGCCCGCCGCGCAGGCGACTTCGCACGAGTCGGATTGCTCCGGGCGCGTCGTGGTGGTCGCGCAACAGGCATGCGCTGGCCGGCACAACTCCGCAACGGTCTCGCTGAGGGCGGCGAGCGCCATGACGGCGATCAGCAAAGCTG
The DNA here is from genome assembly GCA_016866785.1 of Candidatus Poribacteria bacterium. Taxonomy (NCBI): domain Bacteria; phylum Candidatus Poribacteria; species Candidatus Poribacteria bacterium. Next base: position 26,764 of record VGLH01000049.1, on the reverse strand, counting down.
TGATGCGCGCGCGCCGCATCGGTCGATCCTTCGGGTTCCTAACTCTAACACTCACACGTGTAGCATGCCGCCGAGAACACTGTCAACATTTCCGACACCGCCGAGTCGTCGACACCATAGCAACAACGTCCCTCGTCGCCTGCCGGATGACATGACACGCAGCGGTTGCGGCTGCCGGCGGAATCGGCTACCTGGACTCAAACACAGCTTTCCCGACGAATGGAGGCAGGAGCATGCCCACTCAGATGACCGCTGTCGTTGTAGGAGCCGGATGGGCCGGCGAGGGCCACACGATCGCGCTTCGACAGTTCGGCGTCGACGTGGCTGCCATGTGCGCCCGCAACGCCGAAATCCTGCGGGAAGCTGCGACCAAGCTGCAGATCGGCGAAGTGTCCACAGACTGGTGCGGCACGATCCGGGCGGTTCAGCCCGACATCGTTGCAATCGCGACGCCCGCCGTGCTCCGCGCAGAGGTCATCGAGGCGGCGTGCGAGGTCGGGGCCCACATCTACTGCGACAAGCCTCTGGCGACGTCGGTTGACGACGCATCCTGGTTCCACCGGCTGGCGCTCGACGCCGGCGTCAAGACCGCCTATGCCGCGACCCACCGATACGACGCCAGCGTCTCCCTGATGCGGGAACTCATCGAACAAGGGGAGATCGGACAGGTCCGCGAGATCGTGATGACCGTCCGTGGCGGCTTTCCTAGGATCGTGCCGTGGTCCTGGATGATGGTGCGCGACCACGGCGGCGGCTTACTCCACAACCTGCTGCCGCACCTGCTGGGCATCGTCGAGCGCATTGCGGGAGGGGAGACGATCCGGGCAGTCGGCGAGGCTCGAGTCCTCATGACACGAGCTCCCGTCGTGCCGGACGTGCATGACTTCAGGATTTGGATGAAAAAGACTGGAGAGCTGACGTCGGAACAGGCGGAGAGGCTCGAATGGCGCGACTGCGACGCGGACGGAGCCTTCAGGGCGCTGCTTCGGATCGACGCGCGAGGCAACGACATCGGGTGCTCGTTCGTCTACGGTCCCGGTCAAGGGGTGACGAAGGAGTCAACAGGTCTGCGGGTCTACGGGGATGGCGGCACGTTGGTCGCGGACGGTGTCATCACGTTCCGTGTGTCGATCCAGAGACGTGGCGAGTCCGAGCCTGAGGCGCTTGAGATCCCACAGCGGTTGAAGGACGCTCTCCCGCCCGTCGGCGACGATATCCAGCAGAAGTGGTGTGCGCTCGCCAAAGACTTCGTCGCTGACATCCGAGGCGATGCCCACGACCCCTACCTGACCTTCGCCGATGGGTGGCGCTACCAGCAGATCATCGACGCCATCCGCTCCGGTCGGGGATGGACAGCTATCGAATCCGAGCTATCCAGCACAGCCTGATCGACGAGCCCCGGCAGATGGGGCTACGCGCCCGCGCGGCGTTCGAGGTACGGTCGCAGGAACTGCCCTGTGAACGACCGATCTACCTGTGCCACCTGCTCGGGCGTGCCCTGAGCGACGATCTCGCCGCCGTTGTGCCCGCCGAGCGGACCCAGGTCGATCACCCAGTCCGCCATCTTGATCACGTCGAGGTGATGCTCGATGACGACGACGGAGTGCCCGGCGTTGACGATGCGCGTCAGGCTGTCGAGCAGGCGCTGGATGTCGGCGAGGTGCAGCCCGGTTGTCGGTTCGTCGAGGATGTAGAGGTTGTGGGAGCCCTTCTTCATCTTCCCGAGCTCGAGTCCCAGCTTGACGCGTTGCGCTTCGCCGCCTGACAGCGTCGTCGACGACTGACCGACGGTCAGATATCCGAGCCCCAGGTCGTTGAGGATGCGCAGCTTGTGGTGGACGACCCGCTGGTCGGAGAAGAACGACACCGCCTCCTCGATGGGCATGTCCAGCACCTCGGCGATCGTCTTGCCCTCGTAGAGAATCACCAGTGTCTCCTGGTTGAACCGGGCTCCCTTGCACGAGTGGCACAGCACCTCGACGTCCGGCATGAAGTGGAGTTGCGTCGTGATGACGCCCTCGCCGCTGCACTCCTCGCAGCGCCCGCCTTTGACGTTGAAGCTGAACCTGCCGGGCCCGTAGCCCCGATCCTTCGACTCGGACGTGTCGGCGAACAGCTTGCGGATGTGGTCGTAGACGCCCACATACGTCGCGGGGTTCGACCGTGAGTTCCGCCCAATGGGCGTCTGGTCGATGTTGACGACATCGCTCAGCAGCTCGTGTCCGCGCAGAGCGTCGTGCTTGCCCGACAGAACGCGGCTGTCGTGGAAGATCGAGTAGAGCTTCTTGAACAGGATGTCGTTGATGAGCGTGCTCTTGCCGGAGCCCGACGCGCCGGTGATGCACGTGAACACGCCGAGCGGAATCTCGACGTCGATGCGCTTCAGGTTGTTTTCCGAGGCTCCCTCGATCCGCAGGACATTGCCCTTCTTGCGCTTGCGGCGCGTGCCCGGGAGCTCGATCCGCTTGCGCCCGCTCAGGTACTGGCCCGTGAGCGAGTTGGGGTTCTCCAGCACCTGCTCGATGGTGCCCTCTGCCGTGATCTCGCCGCCGTGGACGCCCGGGCCCGGGCCCAGTTCGACGATGTGATCGGCTGCGCGCATCGTGTCCTCATCGTGCTCCACGACAATGACCGAGTTTCCCAGGTCGCGCAGCCGACGAAGCGTGTCGATCATCTTGACGTTGTCTTTGGGGTGGAGCCCGATGCTGGGCTCGTCGAGGACGTAGAGCATCCCCATCAGTCCCGAGCCGATCTGCGTCGAGAGCCGCACGCGCTGCGATTCCCCGCCGGAGAGCGTTCCCGAAGGGCGATTCAGGCTGAGATAGTCGAGCCCGATACCAGTCAACAACGCCAGTCGTGTGGTCAGCTCGCGCAGAACGAGCCCGCCAGCGCTCGCCAAGTGTGCTGGCATCGAAATGCTGTTCAGGAACCGAAGCTCCTCCTCCAGCGGCATGTCGCCAACCTGATGGATGTTGACATCGTCGATCGTCATGAGCAGCCGTTGGCGCTTGAGCCGTGTGCCGTGGCAGTCGGGACACGTGTGCTCCACCATCACCTTGCGGAGCCATTCCTCCATGCCGGAGTGTGCAGTGTCCTTCTTGCGGTAGGACCGATAGTGTCGCTCGATCTGTGCCGCGATGCCGCCGTGGGCGATGGGCTTACCCACGTTGTTCGTGATGTACTTCGAGGCCGGTTTCGATCCCGGCGGCAACGAGAGCGGGAACTTCTCGGACTTCGTGCCGTACAACAGCATCTGCTGGACACGCTCCGGCAGGTCCTTCCAAGGGGTGTCGAGGCTGAACCTGTAGTGCTCAGCCATGCTCCACATCGTGACGCCAGCCCATGTGTCGCGGTTGTAGCGGTAGGCTTGCTCGACAAACGCTCCGTCGAGGATGCTCCGGTCCTTGTCGGGAACCAGCAGATCGGGGTGAACCTGCAGATAGGTTCCCAAGCCGGAACAGGTGACGCACGCGCTCAGCGGGTCGTTGAACCGGAAGTACCCGGAGTTCACCTGTCCCATCGTGACGCGGTGCTCTGGGCAGGCGAAGTCGTCGTAGAACGACTCCGGCTGGAACTTGGATAGGTCTGCCTCGGTGACTTCGAAGCGAAGGAACCCTTCGCCGAGGGTTTGACAGTTCTCGATGGCGTTGGCGACGTGCTTCTCGATCCCCGGCTTGATGACGAACCGGTCGATGATGACCTCCATGTCGTAGTCGCGCTCTTCGTCGAGCTCGATCTGCTCGCTGAGGTCGTGGGTCTCACCGTCGATCCGCATCCAGCGGTAGCCCTTGCCGCGTATCTCTCCGAACAGGTAGGCGAAGTCCTCGTCGTACACCTTCCAGACGGGCGCGCGCACCTCGACTCGCGAACCCGGCGGCAACGCCATGAGTCGGTCGACCATCTGCACGCTGGACTTCCCCGGGATCTCGCGATGGCAGAACGGACAATGCGCCTGAGCGATGGTTGCGAACAACAGTTGCAGATAGTTGCTCAGGTCGGTCATGGTTCCGACGGTGGAACGCGGGTTGTGCCCGACCGACTTCTGCTCGATGGAAATGACCGGCGAGAGTCCGTAGATGAAATCGACGTCCGGCTTCTTGAGTTGCTGGATGAACCGCTTGGCGAAGGACGACAGCGACTCCATGAAGCGGCGCTGACCTTCGGCGTAGATCGTCTCGAATGCCAGCGAGGACTTGCCCGACCCGCTGAGTCCTGTGACGACGACCAGTTGGTCGCGCGGGATCTCGACGTGGACGTCCTTCAGGTTGTTGACGCGCGCCCCGCGAATGTCGATCGTCGTCCTCACATCTCGCCTCCATCGTACAGATATGCCGCCTCGTCGAGCGTCACCAAGCTCTTCTCGGTCAACCGCACCGGCGTCCCGACCTTCATGATGACGCCTTTGTCCGCCAGCCATTCGCATGCCATGACGGGCCCCGTCCCAGACATCCGCTTCTCGAAATGCTCCGATATCTCCGAGGCGCTTCGCGCCACTCCCTCACCGTGAAGGTAGTCGAGGATCGGTTTGAACAGTGTCGGGATCCGCTCCTCGAGGTAGTCGTTGACGGTCTGAAGCGCCTGCTCCATCTGTCCATACGTCTTGGGCCCGTGCATGAGGTCGGTATAGAGCGCCCCGAACAGCTCCGGATTGACCTTCAGCGCCTGATGGATCACCTCACGTCCAGGGATTCCTCCCGCGCCGAGGACTTCGATCCGCGCCAGCGACTCGATGGCGTGCATCAACCACAGGAAGGAGTACTCCGGATCGCGCTTCACATAGAGCCACTTTTCCGCCTTGATGAGGACCGGCAGCATCCATGTCGCCGCCTGCAGCATGCCCGTCTCGCGGTCATGGGCTCCGAGTTGCATGGCGTCTCGGTAGTAGTCCGCCAGTGTGGGGTCGATCGAGTAGAGCAGCGTGCTGCGTGCGAAGGACGAGTGCGTGAACTGCCCTTGCCTCGCCCCTTCGAGGAGTCTGCGGAACCGTCCTCTTGGATAGATGACCGCGTGGATGTTGATGCCGTTCTCGACCAGCGAGTAGCCGCGTACATCGCTCTTCTCGTCCTTGCCGACCAGGTAGATGTCGATATCCGAGTATTCCCACACCTGATCGTAGGACAGGCTCCCGAACAGGATCGCAGCGATGATCTTATCGTCGCGTTTCACCTTCTCGACGAAAGACTCGAGTGCGACGCGGAACTGCTCCTGGACAGACATCTCATCCATCGACGGGCTCCTCGTGCCTAGCGCTCGTCCGCCGCTGTCGCGAAGGGCTGATGCCACGGGCTCCAGCTCGACCAGACACCGGCAGCGTTGCGTTGCCGCACTCGTGACCAGTAGGTCCGTCCTGCCTCGAGCGACGACGTTCCCGAATCATCCGCGACGAATTCCCCCATGTCGCGACCAACGCGTACTCGCAGCGGATCGGTGATGTCGTGCGAACGCCACGCCAGACGGTGACCCTCCGCATCTTCGGCGATCTCGACCTGCCACGCCGCGAGCCCTCCCGGGCCCGAGTGCGGCGTCCTGATGAGCTCGGGGTTCACCGGACATACGACCGGTCCGATGGGTTCCGTCGCGATGACGAAGCTATCGATCCATCGCGACTGCGCGACGGGCGATCCCTCGTTCCAGTAGGTCTCCAGGAAGACGGCATTGATGCCGTGACCGGAATAGCTTCCGCGCCAATCGAGCCCGGTTCTCTCCGCCGCCAGGATGCCGTCGATCCAGAGCTGGTTCTCACCGTCCGCGATGCCGGGCGTGTTCAGCTTCGCCCGCGCTTCGACGCAGACCCAGCGCCCGGTCTCCGACGGGTCGGTCATCTGGAAGCCGGACGCCGGACGGTTCCCAAGCCATCGCAGGCGCTCGAAGTCGTTGTACTTCCTCGTGACGACTTCGCCGTCACGGACTCCCGATGCCGGATCGAGCGTCAAGGCGTCGCCGCTGGTCCACACATGGGCGATCATCGCTTGCGACCAGTTGGGCGACGCGAGGCTCGTGGCTCGCGAGAGCTTCGCAGGTCCGCCGCCGATCCATTTCGCCGGGTACTTCACGTAGATGCGCCAATAGACGTCGGTGAACACTCTCCCTCGTTGTACGACATTCGACAGAGGCGCGTCGCCGAAGAAGACTTTTCGATTGCCGATTCCACGGGAACCGGACTCGTACAGCGACAGCATGGAACGTCCTTCGCCGCCGAACGCCTCGGCTTCCGACAAGTCCCCCTGTGACTCGCCATACGCGGGAACCGGTCCGTCGAAGTCGTCGTACCAGATGGTGGATGGGCTCGAAGCGTGCGGTTGTGGTCGCACCATGACGACGCTATCAATATGTGGAACCGGGGGTGCTGGCTCGATCGACGCGGCGAGAACGGCGCCGACCATCATAAGCGTGAACATGATATGTCCTGGCGAGGTCCGCACCGGGCACAAGAGGGGTCGCACGGACATATACGGTGCAGCGTCCCGCGTTGTTTCCCGATCTCAGTGGTCTGTTTCGTAGATACCCGTCGAATCAACGGACGGTGCCGAGTAGGGGCGACGCGGTGTGTCGCCCGTTTCACAGCGAAGACGCCCCGTCGGGTCGCTCCTACGAATCGTAACCGATTGACGAAATGAACCACTCAGTGTCATGTGTCCGTACGCCCGTGCCGTCAACCGGCTGCAAGTATGGAGGTCGCCACGCTTTGCGAGCCATTGTGTGCACCGTTCTCAGCCTTGTGGTGTCCGCTTCGGCTGGCACTTGGCGCGACGACTTCGCCGCCGAGCGAATGTCTCCCGAGTGGACGGGCGACATCGCTGCGTTCCGCCAGACGGAAGGCGAGTTGGTCGGCGTCAGCGCGCATCCGGTTCTGACGGTTCCAGCAATCATCGAGGTCGGCAGCGACCGATGGCGCGAGTTCACCGCTTCCGTTCGTGTGAACGTCGTCAAGCCCAACCTGGCGATCTGCTCCAAAGGAGGCATCGTCGTCGCCCGCACGAAGGGATCGGCGGTCGTCTTTGCGATCCATCCTCCGTCCAAGCGAGTCGAGGTGTTCGAGCTCTACTCGCGCGAGCTTCTGCTGATGAGGCAGTCCGATCTGCCGTACGACCGCTGGCACACGCTCCGCATCGACATGAACGCGACGTCCGCGACGTTCTACTTCGACGGCTCTCGCGTTGGGTCGCTGCAACTCCGGCCGTCGAGCGGGCCCGTCGGTCTCTGCGTCGAGGACACGATGGATACGCGTTTCGACGAGTTCTCCGTTCGCGGGTCCACCGTGCCGGACTACAACGGCTTCGGAACCGTCGACGCGGGTCCTGACGGCAAGGCAGCGGCGATGTGGGGAGACCTCAAGGCGCGTCGCTAGCAGCCTCCAGGAGGAGACATTGGGCAAGCGACTGGACGTCCTGACCGTGGCGGACCTGTGCGTTGACCTCGTCTGCACGGGCGACGTCGTACCGCGCTTTGGGCAGCAGGAGCAGCTCATCGACGGATACGTGCTGGAGGTCGGTGGCTCCGCAACGATCTTCGCGACACAGTTCGCCAAGTTGGGCGGCAAGGTCGGCATCATCGGCGCGGTCGGGGATGATCCCTTCGGCCGGTTCGTATCGAGCAAGCTCCGCACCATCGGCATCGACATCGGGCGTGTTCGCGTCGATCCCATCATCCAGACTGGTCTGAGCGTCGCTCTGGCGAAGGACGATGGAGACCGGGCGATCCTGACGCTGCTCGGCTCCATCGACGCGACGAAGCCCCACGACTTGACGGACGACCTGCTGGCAGATTGTCGGCACTGGCACATCGGCGGGTACTTCCTGCTGGAGAGCTTGCGACCGTTCTGGTTTGGGTTCCTGAAACGTTGCCGGGCTGTCGGCGTGACGACGTCGCTCGACACGAACTGGGATCCGTCGAACACCTGGTTGGAGGTGCGCGACCTGCTGCCGTGGGTGGACGTGTTCCTGCCGAATGAGCGGGAGGCAATCGGCATCGCTGGCGTGCCGGATGTCGACGATGCCGGACGCAAGCTTTCCGCCGAGACGCCGATCGTTGTCATCAAACGCGGCGGCGACGGCGCGACGGCGTTCATCGGACAGGGCACTCACCATGCGCCGGCGATCCCGGTCGAGCGGATCGAGGATACCGTCGGGGCAGGTGACAACTTCGACGCCGGTTTCTTGCGAGCTTGGTTGCTCGGCTGGGATATGCCGGACTGCCTGGCGCTGGGCTCGCGCTGTGGGCATGCGAGTCTGGGAGTCGGGGGCGGGATCGAGGGTCAGCTCCGCGAAGACCCACCGAGAAAGGGCTTCGAATGAGAGAGAAGATCGTCCTGGTCGGAGCGGGCAGCGTGTCGTTCACGCGAGGACTGGTGTCAGACCTGCTGCGTTCAGGCATGGAGGCGGAACTGGCGCTGGCAGACCCGAGCCCAGAAGCGCTCGATACTGCCGAGAAGCTCAGCGCCAAGATGATCCAGGCGAAGGGCTCGACGGTTCGGCTGTCCGCCTCGACGTCGCTCCGGGACGTGCTTCCTGGCGCAACGGCGATCATCTGTACGGTTGGCGTCGGCGGCAGACGGGCATGGGAGCTGGACGTGCTCATCCCGCGCAAGTACGGCGTCTTCCAGCCGGTCGGCGACACCTGCGCTCCGGGCGGGACATCGCGCGCGTTCCGCATGATCCCGGCGATGGTGCGTATTGCCGAAGACGTGCTCGACCTTGCACCGGAGGCTCTGTTCTTCAACTACAGCAACCCGATGTCGCCCGTGTGTCGCGGAATCCGCAAGGCGACCGGCGCGAACGTCATCGGGCTGTGCCACGGCGTCTTCGGCGTCGCCCACTATCTCGAGGGCGCGCTCAGCCTCGATCGCAACTCGCTGGACTACAATGCGCTGGGGATCAACCACTTCACGTGGTTCACCGAGGTGCGTGCCGACGGCCGCGACCTGATGCCGAAACTCCGTGACATGGCGGCGGAGCGGTTCGGACAGGGCGGAACCGACAGCCCATTCTCGTGGGAGCTCCTCCACACGTTCGGGGCGTTTCCCGCCGTGCTCGACCGCCACGTGAGCGAGTTCTTCCCGCCGCTCCTGCGCGAGGGAGCCTACTACGGCAAGACGCTTGGCGTGGACGTGTTCCGATTCGAGGACACGATTGCCGGAGGTGACCGAGGCTACGCCGACATGCGCGAGCGCGCCCACTCGAAGGAACCGCTTGGCGAGGACTACTTTCGGCAGTTCGGCGGGGAACACGAGCAGGTCATCGAGATCATCGCGTGCATCCGGGCGAACCGCCGCGTGGTCTTTTCAGCCAATCTGCCGAACACCGGTCAGGTACCGAACCTGCAGTCGGACGCCGTCATCGAGTGCCCGGCAGTAGTCGATGGCGGAATACTCAGGCCGCTAGCTCAGACTCCCATGTCGCCCGGACTCGCCGGCACGCTGGCGACTCGGTTCCAGTGGGTCGAGACGATTGTCGACGCTGCCCTGAAACGAAGCCGTGAGAAGTTCGTCCAGGCGCTCGTGCTTGACGGTTGCGTCGACACTCCCGCGGCAGCCGCGAAGATGGCAGATGAGCTCATCGCAGCGCAAGCCCGGTTTCTGCCGGATGTCCGCTAGACGGGAGGCCGTTCCATGTCGCACGTTCCGCCGCGACTCTTGCGGCGCGATTCGTTCCTCGGGCTCCACTTCGACCTGCACCCGCAGAAGACCGACACATCGCTCGGAGCCGATATCGCCGAGGAGATGATCGCCGAGCTCCTTCGCCGCGTTCACCCCGACTACGTCCAGTACGACTGCAAGGGACACGCCGGATACACGGGCTACCCGACGGACGTCGGCTGGTCCTCGCCCGGCATCGTGAAAGATTCGCTCGCCATCTGGCGCAAGGTGACGCGGGAGTTCGGCGTCGCGCTCTTCATCCACTACTCGGGTGTCTGGGATTCGGTCGCCGTCGAGCAGCGCCCTGAGTGGGCGCGCGAGGACGCTCAGGGCAATCCCGACAAGAACGCGACGAGCACCTTCGGTCCGTACGTCGACGAACTGCTGATCCCGCAACTGAAAGAGGTCGCCGATGCCTACGACCTGGACGGCGTCTGGGTGGACGGCGACTGCTGGGCGGTGCAGGTCGATTTCGGCGAGGCGGCGTGCGCTGCGTTCTCGGAGGCGACCGGCATCACGGCGATCCCGAAGAGCCGACAGGATACTGGCTGGGCAGAGCTCCTGGACTTCCAGCGAGATCGATTCCGCCGATACGTGAAGCACTACGCCGACGCCCTCCACATACACAAGCCTGGGTTCCAGGTCGCCAGCAACTGGTTCTACAGCACACTGGCTCCCGAACGACCCACACTGCCGTTGGACTTCGTCTCCGGCGACTTCTCGCCGGGCGACTCGGTCAACACCGCGCGCCTCGAGGCGCGGTACATCGCCTCGACCGGGCTGCCGTGGGACCTGATGGCGTGGGGCTTCAACAAGGGCGATGACGCCGCATGGAGCCACAAACCCGCCGTGCAGCTCAAGCAGGAGGCGGCGTCTGTTCTCTCGCAGGGCGGGGGGTTCCAGACGTACTACCAGCCGACCCGCGCGGGATGGATCGACGATTGGCTCGTGGACGTGATGGAGGATGTCGCGGCGTTCTGCCGCGAGCGCCAGGACGTGTCGCACAAGACGGCGTCGGTTCCGCAGGTCGCGCTGCTGCTCCCGGCAGAAGCGATCTACGCTTCGAGCGACCGGCTGTTCGGGCCCTTCGGCGTCGCGCTGAACCCAGTCCACGGGTTGCTCCACGCGCTGCTGGAGCTCCACTACTCCGTCGATGTGATGGCGGAGTGGCGGCTTGTCGACGCCATATGGAACTACCCCGCCGTCGTGCTGCCCGAGACGACAGCGATTGGCGACGACCTAAAGTCCGAGCTGCGGTCGTACGCGCTTGCCGGCGGGAACGTCGTCCTCGTTGGAGCCGCGCTATGCGGGCAGTTCGCCGACGAGTTGGGCATCGAGCCGGTGGGGGAACCGAAGGAGCGCTCCACCTTCGTCCGCGGTGATCGATCGCTGGCGTCGCTCACGGGTCTGTGGCTGGGAGTCGTCCCGCTGTCGGCAGAGCCGGTGGGCGTCCGCTTCGAGACGACCGACACCCGCAAGGCGTCGTTCTGCGCTTCGACGACGAACCGCCTGGGAAGCGGGAGTGTCAGCGGGGTTCTTGGGCCGCTGGGGACGGCTTTCCACCGCACCCACTACCCCGCCGTGCGCGAGTTCCTCGGCTGCCTGATGGCGCACGCCTACACGAGCCCGGCTGTGTCGGTGGATGCCGCGCCGACCGTGGAAGTGTCTCTCCGCAAGCGTGGCGGAGCCTTGCTGGTCCATCTGACGAACCTGGCAGGGATGCAGACGGCGTCGCGCTACGCGCTAATCGACTCCGTTCCGTCGCCAGGTCCCGTGGTCCTGGGGATACCCCTCGAGCAGCGACCCCAGTCCGTGTCCGTCGTGCCGGACGACGTTCCGATCAGCCACGAATGGCATGATGGCACGCTCCGCATCGAGATTCCGACGTTCGACATCCACTGCGTCGTGGTCGTCGAGTAGGACCTACGCCTTCTTGGGGTCCGTCGCCAGCATGTCCTTGTAGATTGCGGCATAGGGCTCGTCGCGCGGCACGCAGCCAGCGGGAAACTGACCGAGCTCGTTGTGCTTGCCGCGCATCAACGCGGTGCAGTAGCTGACTGCGACGCACGCGCGATGTCGGCTCATCTCGCCGTGCTCCATCGCATCGCGCACGAAATCCGGGTACGCGAGCGCGCCACGCCCCACGCCGACCATCGAGACGCGGTCGGTTCGCAGGTTGGCAGCGGCGACCTGGAGCAGATAGTGCTGGAGCCAGCTATACCCGGTCCCGATGGCGACGACGTTGGGCGCGGCTCGATGGATCGCCTCAGCAGCGGCGAAGTGTCGCGCGACGCCCAGTAGAGGATGCTCGGGGGTCGTGTAGGCGTCCGTGGGCGGGCGCTCGAACGGGCGTCCGACGTGCGGATTGTAGTACGGGCTCCCCATCGTCACGTTGATCATCGCCACACCCATCTCGGCGAGCTCTTGTGCGTAGCGCACGGGCTCCGACAGGTCCATCCTGGTCGGGTCGTCCGCATCGGTTCCCCAGCCTCCGAGGTAGGGAGTCGGGACGGGTCGCGCGACGCCCTCCTTCGTCTCCGGGTCGAGCCGGTACGGGATGCCGTCGTAGACGTTCAGCCGCGTCGCGACGATGATCCTGTCGCCGAGCTCGTCGCGTAGGCGTCCGATGACGTTTCGCGCCAGCCGCGTCCGGTTCTCGAAACTCCCGCCGTATTCGCCTGGACGCCGCCGCGCTGAGAGCAGTTCCGATAGCAGGTAGCGGTGGCACTGCTTGATGTCGACGAAGTCGAACCCCGCCCGCGCCGCAAGACGAGCTGCGTTCACGAGGTCATCCTCGACGCGGCGCAGATCGTCGTCCGTCAGCAGCGGCGTGCTGCCATCGACCATCGTGCCCGTCTTCTTGTCGGCGACGGTCACGCTGTCAACCACCGGGTCGTGGGCGGCGATCAGAGGCTTGCGGTAGGAGTAGCGACCCGAATGAGTCAACTGGAGCCCGACCAGGAAGTCGCCGTCGTCGCCGTGGACGCGGCGATGCGCGGCTCGCGTCTGCTTCAACAGCGACGCCAGCGAGGGCAGGTTCCTCTCGTTGATGAGAAGCTGGCGTGTGTTGGCGCGCGACTCTTCCGTGACGGCGGTCGCCTCGCCCCAGACGAGCTTCGCTCCGCCCTCCCCAAATCGTAACCAGCGTCGGATGGTCAAATCGCCCGGTTTGCCGTCGCGCGTGCCGTCGCAGCCCTCCATCGGATGGATGGCGAGCCGGTTCCCGACACGCCTTCCTCCGACCTCGATCGGCTCGAAGCACGGAGCGAGATCCGTGTCGAGCTGGATATCCAGCCCCAGCGCAGTGATGTCCTCGGCGAGCATCTCGAGGGTTTTGTAGGTGAAGTACTTCCGCATACGGTCTCCGGCTCCTCGGTCTGGTGGCGTCAAGCCGCGCCACGCGCGGATGGCTTCATATACCGCGAGGAGTATGCTAGACTTCTCGCGGCAAAGGCAATTTCCGGCTGCGTTCGGCGATCTCAACAGTCAGGCAGATGGCTGATCGATGAATGTCCACGAGTATCAGGCGAAGGAAGTCCTGAAGCGGTTCGGCGTGCCGGTTCCCCCAGGCGGCGTGGCGACGACGCCCGAAGAGGCTGCGGCGGTCGCCCAGATGCTCAACGTGGACGCGTTCGTCGTCAAGGCGCAGATCCATGCCGGAGGACGCGGCAAAGGGGGAGGCGTCAAGCTCGCCCAGTCCGTCGATGAAGTGCGAGAGATCGCGGGCAAGATGATCGGCATGAACCTCGTCACGCACCAGACGGGCCCCGATGGCAAGATCGTCCAGAGAGTGTTGGTCGCGCCCGCAGCCGTAATCCACAGCGAGCTCTATCTCGGTATGACGCTCGACCGCGTGACCTCCCGCGTGACGGTCATCGCGAGCCGGGAGGGGGGCGTCGAGATCGAGACGGTCGCGGCAGAGCGCCCGGAGGCGATCCTTCGGGAGGCGGTCGATCCTGCCGTCGGGCTGCTGCCCTTCCAGGTGAACCGCATCGCCTACGGGCTTGGGCTCGATGCGGACGTGCGAAAGCAGTTCCTCCCGCTGGCGCTGAACCTGTACCGAGCATTCGTCGACGCGGATGCGTCGCTGGTCGAGATCAACCCATTAGCGATCATCGACGACGGGAAGCTGGTCGCTCTCGACGCCAAGATGAACTTCGATGACAGCGCCCTGTACCGGCAGCGCGAGGTAGCCACCATGCGCGATCCTTCCGAAGAAGACCCGCGCGAGGTTGCTGCCCACGAGCACGACCTGAGCTACGTCGGCTTGTCCGGCAACATCGGCTGCATGGTAAACGGCGCTGGGCTCGCGATGGCGACGATGGACATCATCAAATACTACGGGGGAGAGCCGGCGAACTTCCTGGACGTCGGCGGCGGCGCGACGGCGGCGCGTGTGGCGGCGGCGTTCAAGCTGATCCTCGCGGACGAGAACGTGCGTGTCGTCCTCGTCAACATCTTTGGCGGGATCATGAAGTGCGACGTCATCGCCCAAGGGGTTCTCGACGCAATGCGCGAGGCGGAGTTGCGGGTTCCGCTGATCGTGCGTCTCGAAGGTACGAACGTCGAGCTCGGACGCTCCATGCTGCGGGATTCCGGACTGAACATCATCTCCGCCGACAGTCTCGACGACGCCGCGCAAAAGGCGGTCGCCGCTCTTGGGTAGCGCGCGTGCCTCCCGCACGGCAGTCCTGGGGCGTGGCTCCACGCAGGGGAAACTATGAGCGTTCTCGTCGACCGAAACACGAGGCTGCTGGTTCAGGGCATTACCGGCAGCGCTGGCGCGTTTCACACGATCCAGGCGATGGAATACGGGACGAACGTCGTGGCTGGTACAAGCCCGGGCAAGGGAGGTTCGACGTTCGAGGGCAAGGTGCCCGTCTTCAACACGGTGTTGGAGGCAGTCGGAGCCACTGGGGCGAACGCGTCGGTCATTTACGTGCCGGCTCCGTTCGCGCCCGACGCCATCGCCGAAGCCGCCGACGCGGGCATCGCACTCATCGTCTGCATCACCGAGGGCATTCCGGTCCTCGACATGGTGAAGGTCAAGCGCTACCTGCAAGGCAAGCGTTCGCGTCTGATCGGGCCCAACTGCCCCGGCATCATCACACCGGCACAGTGCAAGATCGGCATCATGCCCGGCTACATCCACCAACCCGGATCGGTCGGCGTGGTGTCCAGAAGCGGGACGCTGACCTACGAAGCGGTGTATCAGACAACGCGCCTCGGATACGGACAGTCAACGTGCATCGGCATCGGCGGCGATCCCGTGAACGGGACGAACTTCGTCGACGCGCTGCACATGTTCGAGGCAGACTCCGACACTGAGGCGATCATCCTGATCGGCGAGATCGGCGGAACCGCCGAAGAGGACGCCGCCGAGTACATCTCGAAGTATGTCACGAAGCCGGTCGTCGGGTTCATCGCGGGGTCGACGGCTCCCAAGGGAAAGCGGATGGGGCACGCCGGAGCGATCATCGCAGGCGGCAAAGGGACGGCAGCCGAGAAGATCGAGGCGCTCACCAACGCCGGTGTCGTCGTCGCCCCGACCCCTTCGACCATCGGGAAGACGCTCGTGGAACGGCTCGGAACGGCAATCGGCTAGGAACGCTTCGCTTGTCATCGTCGCGGAGCGGTAGTACATCACGGCGCATGGCACCCAGGATAACGGAGAACCAATCCCTCCCATGGCATACAAGATTGCGCTCTTGCCCGGAGACGGCATCGGACCCGAAGTGACCGACGAGGCGATGAAGGTCGTTCGCGCTGCCGCAGACGTCTGTGGGTTCGACTACGAGACACAGTCTTACGACTTTGGCGGCGATCGCTACCTCGCCACGGGCGAAGTGCTCCCGGCGTCGGCGATCGAGGAGTTCCGACAGTTCGATGCGATCTTTCTGGGCGCGATCGGACATCAGGACGTTGCCCCGGGCATCTTGGAGAAGGGCATCCTCCTCAAGTGCCGGTTCGAGCTGGATCAGTACATCAATCTGCGCCCCGTCAAGCTCTACCCGGGCGTCGAGTGTCCCCTCAAGAACAAGGGACCCGAGGACATCGACTTCGTGGTCGTCCGCGAGAACACGGAAGGCATCTACAGCGGCGCTGGCGGGATCCAGTACAAGGGCATGCCGTCGGAGGTATCGACGCAGATTCACGTGACGACGCGATTCGGCGCCGAGCGCTGCATCCGGTACGCCTTCGACCTCGCGCGCAAGCGCGGCAAGAAGCTGCAGCTTCATCTGGTCGCCAAGACGAACGTCCTGACGTTCGTCCACGACACGTGGTGGAGGGCGTTCAACGAGGTGGGCGACGCGGACTACCCGGACATCAAGCGCGAGTATGCTCACGTGGACGCCGCCTGCATGTGGTTCGTGAAGAATCCGGAGTGGTTCGATGTGATCGTGACGGACAACCAGCTAGGCGATATCATCACCGACCTCGGCGCCGCGATCCAGGGCGGTCTGGGCGTTGCCGCGTCCGGGAACCTGAACCCGAACGGCGTCTCGATGTTCGAGCCGATCCACGGCTCGGCGCCGCGTTATCGAGGACAGGGCAAGATCAACCCGATCGCTGCCATCGCCGCTGGCGGGATGATGCTGGAGCACCTCGGCGAAGAGCGCGGAGCCCGGCTCGTCGAGGAGGCGATTGTCACTATCCTCGGCAGCGGCAAGATCAAGGACCTGGGAGCCGGTAGGATGGGCTATTCGACGTCCGAGGTCGGCGACATGATCGCGGCAGAGGTGCGTCGCGCGGCGGCGCAGTAGGGTCGTGAATGGCAGTTGGGCGACCAGAACCTGAGCTTCGCAGTCCGGGAGCCGAGTCGCGCCGGTTCCTGACGGAACCCATTCGCCGCGCCGCGTGGGTCAGCTTCGTCGAGTTCTTCGCGCTAGGCGACATGAACGCGCCGGTGCTGGTCATCGGCTGCGGCGACGGTTTCTGGCTCGAAGTACTGCGGTCGTTGGGGTTCACGAGAGTCGCGGGCATCGACTCGTCGCCCGAGATGGTCAGCGCGGCGGTTGCCAAGGGGCTCGACGTGAGTCTCGGTGAACCGCAGACGCTCGACGCGGGTCAGGCGTGCGATATCGTCGTCTTGGGCGACTCGCTCGCGCGACTGGACGATCCCCGCGCCGCGCTGAACGCCGCCCACCGCGTGCTGCGCACGCGGGGCCTGCTCTACATCGTCGTGCCGGTATACGACTCGGTCGCAGATCTGTACGCCCGCCGACGAAGCCGGCTCACCCGTGCCGAGCAGTGCCAGCTCGATGACCCGTCCTACCTGCACGTCTTCGACGAGCAAGCGCTGCACGCGCTCCTCGACGAATGTCACTTCACGATCGACGACTCACGTCACTTCGCCAACGCGGTCCCGGGCGTTCGGGGGAACGTGCCGTGGACCGGCGGCGGGCGCTACGGACGCTGGCTGCGCATCTTGGCACGGAGCCGGTTCTACGTGGATTTGGATCACGGAGTGGACGAACGACACGAGCCAGCGTTGCGCGAGTCAGAGCAGCAGTTCCCCGCCGCCGACGAGACCGTCGTCGGCGAAGGTGACCGACACAGCGCGGAGCCTCTGCCCGAACCCGAACCGGATATGACCGAGATCCAGGGAGACGATCAGCAGGACGTGGACGAGACCGAGGCGGAGACGCCCACAGAGCGCTGAGCTTTCGACATCCATGACAGGGCCCAGATGCGACAGTCCCAGCTCTTCGGACGCACCGTCCGCGAGGTTCCTGCAGACGCACAGCTTCCCAGCCATCAGTTGCTTGTCCGCGCCGGTCTCATCCGCCAACTGTCATCCGGGCTCTACACGGCGTTGCCACTGGCGCAGCGTTCCATCCACAAGATCGAGCGGATCATCCGCGAGGAGATGGACGCGATCGGCGGACAAGAGATCAACATGCCGTTGGTCCACCCGGCGGAGCTGTGGGAGGAGTCTGGGCGCTACGGCGCGTTGGTGGGCAGAGAGCTCGCCGGATTCACCGACCGCGCTGGTCGCCCCATGGTCCTGGCGATGACGCACGAGGAATCGGTCACGTTCCACGCCCGGAACGAGATCCGCTCGTACCGCCAGCTTCCGTTGATGGTCTACCAGATCAAGCTCAAGTTCCGCGATGAACCGCGTCCTCGCGCCGGACTGATCCGCGTGCGCGAGTTCACGATGAAAGACGCCTACTCGTTCCACGAGAGCCAGGAGGACCTGGAGCGCTACTACCGAGAGGTCTATGACGCCTACTCGCGCATCTTCACGCGGGCTGGCGTTCCGACGGTCGTCGTCGAGTCCGACCCGGGAATGATCGGCGGAACCGGGGCTCACGAGTTCATGCTCGTGACTCCGTCCGGGGAGGACAACCTGATCCTCTGCGACGCCTGCGGCTACACGGCGAATGCCGAGGTCGCCGTCTGCGACAAGGGCCCGGCTGAGTTCGGCGACCCGTTGCCATCGGAGCTCGTTGAGACGCCCGGTACGACGACGATCTCCGAGGTGGCAGCGCTGCTTGGCATCAGCGAGCGACAGACGATGAAGGCAGTGTTCTACGTCGCTGGAGAGCAGTTCGTCTTCGCCGTCCTGCGCGGCGATCTCGACGTGAACGAGACCAAACTTCGGAACCGGTTGGGTGTCGCCGAGATACGACCGGCGCGCGACGAGGAGATCCGTGCCCACGGCGTGACCCCCGGCTACGCGTCGCCCATCGGCGCGCGGGACACGGTCATCGTCGTCGACGATTCGGTCCGCGACATGACGAACGGTGTCGCCGGAGCGAATCGAGACGGCTACCACCTCAGAAACGTCAACTTCCCGCGCGACTTCGCGGCGGACGTCCTTGCGGACATCGCGCTCGTCGAGGACGGCTGCGCCTGCGCCAGGTGCGGCGGACGCCTTCGAGCTGCCCGGGGCATCGAGGTCGGCAACATCTTCCGTCTGGGGACGAAGTACAGCGAGGCGATGGAGGCTGTCTATCTGGACGCCGAGGGTCGCACGCGCCCTCTCATCATGGGGTGCTACGGCATCGGAGTCGGTCGTCTGCTGGCTTCGGCGGTCGAAGCCAGTTATGACGCCGATGGGATCATCTTCCCCTACTCGATCGCTCCGTACCACGTCCATCTGCTGCATGTCGGGAAGGGGGACGAGGCTGCACAGGTCGCCGAGTCGCTCTACCGCGAGTGGACTGCCGAGGGCGTCGAGGTGCTCTATGACGACCGCGATGAGAGCCCGGGCGTCAAGTTCAAGGACTCCGACCTGATCGGGCTGCCCGTCCGCGTGACCGTGAGCGAGCGGACGCTCAAGCAGGACGCCTACGAGGTCAAGCTGAGAACCGAGGCTGATCGCGAGGTCGTCCCCCGCGACGGGTTCCGCCTCGCCCCGTACCTGGAGCGGGCGCGCGTCAACTCCGAACGACGAGCGTCGACGTGACCCAGTCCATGACGATCGCGGAGTTCCAGCGGCGCATCGAAGCAGCGTACTTCGAGCGCGACGCGGCTCGCGGGGTTCCGACGACGTTCGTTTGGTTCACCGAAGAGGTCGGCGAGCTCGCCAAGGAGGTCCGTCGCCAGCCTCGTGATACGCAACGGCTGACAGCCGAGATCGCCGACGTCTTCGCGTGGCTGTCGACTCTCGCATCCATGCTGGGGATCGAACTGACCGATTGCGCCGAAGTCTACGCGGACGGCTGCCCAAAGTGCGGGAAATCGCCGTGCGCGTGTTAGTGGTTCATTTCGTAGATTGATCACGATTCGTAGGGGCGACGCGCCGCGTCGCCCATGCTCTACGGCGTCCGTCGATGCGACCGGTATTCACCAAACAGACCAGTCAGTGCGTCCGCTCGCGATCTGAGCTCTCTTGGGCCAACTGACGAAGGAATGGAGCCATGGGCAAGACCTATCGGGCTGCTGTGATCGGGTGCGGCGGCATCTCGCACAGCCACGCGGTTCAGTACCATCGCGCTGAAGACATCGAGCTCGTCGCCTGCGCCGACATCAACGAGGAGGCGCTCGCCAAGTACCGCGCCGAGTACGGCGTCGAGCGCACCTACAACGACTTCGAAGAGATGCTCGACAAGGAGAAGCCGGACCTGGTGAGCGTGTGCACCTGGGTCGGTCTGCATCCGACTGCCACTATCGCCGCCGCCAAAGCAGGCGTGCGCGGCATTCTGTGCGAGAAGCCGATGGCGGTGAACCTGGCGCTCGCTGACGAGATGCTCGCCGCCTGCGACGGGGCTGGCGCGAAGCTGGCTATCGGGCACCAGCTTCGGTTCCACGGGCCCTACGTCGCAACGAAGCGCTTGCTCGCCGACGGGGAGATCGGCGAGCTCATCAAGGTCCACGGCGTCTGCGAGGGCGGCGACCTTATCGACAACGCGACGCACACGGTCGATCTGATGCGCTGGTTCGGCGACGATTCGCCGACCGAGTGGGTCATGGGGCAGATTCATCGCGGCAACGCGAGTCTGAAGTTCGGCATCGCGGCAGTCGAAGACGCTCTCGGCTACTGGAAGAGCGCCAACGGCGTGCGCTACTTCATCGAGTCGGGGCGATTCACGGCGCGCGGCTATCACCACATCTACCTGTATGGCACCGAGGGCGAAATCGAGATCGGCGTTCCCGGCGGACCGGCGTTGCGGTTCCGCAGTGAATCGACCGGCGGGAAGTGGGCGACGACCGAGATGCGCGACGACTCGTCTCCCGTGCGCGATCTGATCGACGCGGTCGAGGGGAACCGCGAGCACCGGTCGAGCGGTCGCAACGGTCGCGCGGCGCACGAAGTCCTGCTCTCCATCTTCGAATCATCGCGCCGCCGAACTCTCGTGCCCTGTCCACTCGAAACCAAAGGGTTCCCGCTCCAGGAGATGATCGACGCGGGAGAGGTCTAGCCGACGGAGGTTCCCAAGAGGTGAGGTATACTTTCATCGCGAAGTCGCTGATCGCGCTTCTGGCTTGCGTGGCGTCGACCGCCGTCGCCCTGCCGCGCTTCGCCCTGTCCGAAGGGCAGGCGTGCGTCCAGTGCCACGCCAATCCGGCTGGCGGAGGCATGCGCACCAGCTACGGATCGGACGTGTTCGGCGCGTCGGTACTCGCGATCCGGTCCGGCAAGGCTGCGAACGGGCAGGTGACGGACTCGCTGCGTCTGGGCGGCGATGCCCGGTTCCAGGGCTATGCCTACTCGGACGATGACGGCGTTTCGTCTGAGACACGCGCGGGCTTCTTCACGATGCAGGCGGACATCGGTTTCGATTGGCGGCTGTCGGACGACGTCAGCCTGTTTCTCACACACGATGCGTTGCGAGGAGCTGCCGAGATCGGAGCCGTGAAGACGTATCGCGACGGCACGATCCGCGTGCAGGTCGGCAGCTTCATGCCGAACTACGGGCTCCGTCACGACGACCACACGGCGTTCGTCCGGGGCGGATCGACGCGTCCGCCGCTGAACGCCCCCGGCGACGGGCTGCTGTGGAAGCCCAAGTTCGTGGACACGGGGATTGAAGCGTCGGCGAAGATGGGCCCCTGGGTGACAGTGGGCGTCTACAACGGCGACGACACGCTGCCCTTCGGTCCTGACACAGGAGTCGGCAACGACAAGGCGTACCTGGCTCGCGCGGAATCGGGCGGCAAGGTGGCGGGCGTGCGGACGCTCGCAGGGGCGAATGTATACGGCAACCGGAACGACGACGCCGACTCGGATATGCTGCTCGTGGGAGGATTCGCCGGTGTCGCTCTGGGCGACCTGACACTGATGGCGGAGGCGGACTACGCCAGCGATCTGCTCGCATCCGAGTCCGACCCCGGCTCCGGCGCGACGACGCTCGCGCTCTACTCCGAGGCTGCCTACCGCGTCACCCGAGGACTATACGGGATCGTGCGCTTCGAGCACTTCGATCCTGACCTCGACGCTGCCGCCGGCCGGGTGCATCGGGCGTCGGTCGGCGTTGAACTGTTCCCGGTGCCCCACGTGGAGTTCAAGCCGACACTCAGGTTCGAGACGGATTCGCGCGCGGCCGGCTTCGACAGCATCGAGGCGTTGCTGCAATCCCACTGGTGGTTCTGAGGGAGCGAGCTGATCCACGACGACGAGAGCGTTACAGGAACCGTCCTCCGCGCTGAGGCGAGCATCTACACGGTTCGAACGAAGTGCGGAACGCTACGGTGTACATTGCGCGGACGCCTCAAAGAGGCGCTCTACGACGAAGCCGATGACGGCTCGCTGCGACGGCGATATGCTGACCCCGTGACCGTCGGCGATCAGGTCGTCGTCACCGTCGTGAACGGCATCGAGGGCGCCATCGAGGACCTCGAGCCACGGCGCACTCGGCTCTCCCGTATCGACACGAAGCCCCATCCCGGCGCGCCGGATGTCGAGCACGTCATCGTCGCCAACATCGACCGCGTGTTCGTCATCGTCTCCATCCGCAAGCCGCGCGTGAACTTCCGATTCGTCGATCGCCTTCTCATCATGGCGCAGTTCGGGGGCGTCGAACCCGTGGTGGTCGTCAACAAGTGCGACCTGCTTCAGCCGCCGGAGCGCGCCGAGCTCGACCAGACGATGGCGACCGTCTACGAGCCCATCGGAGTCCGTTGGGTCGCGACCTCTGCCGAGACGGGAGAAGGGATCGACTCTCTGCGGAACGCGCTGTCGTCCGGCATGAACGCGTTCGTCGGGATGTCGGGAACCGGCAAGTCGTCACTGCTGAACCGTCTGGATCCGTCACTCGCCCTTCGGACTGAGGCGATCAGCGAATGGTCTGGCAAGGGACGCCACACGACGACCTATGTCGAACTACTCGAGCTCGAGGGCGGCGTTCAGGTCGCCGACACTCCTGGCATTCGCGAGGCGGGTCTGTGGGGCGTTCCCGATGGCTTACTCGACTCGTACTTCGTCGAGATGATCCCCTACATCGGGAAGTGCCGGTTTCGCAACTGCTGGCATCTCGCCGAGCCCGACTGCGCCGTCCGCGACGCTGTGAAGGCAGGAGACATCTCGGCTCAACGGTATGCCAGCTACCGCCGCCTATGCGGCGAGGGCCCGACGCGGTAGCGTCAAGTTGCGATGACCGAAGCGAGACACTACATTCACCCGTAGATATGGCGCAATCGGGCAGACAGCCAACCCGAACGGAGGCAGGCAATGACACGATCACGCAAGTGGGGGCTGCTGGTAGTCGCCGCACTCCTCGCGCTGACGCCAGCGCTGCGAGCCCAAAACAAAGACCTAATCCTTTACTACGACTACGAAGAGATCCGAGGCGCGAACGTCATCGACAAGTCCGGCAAGGGACACGACGGCGTGATCAACGGAAAAATCGTGCTTGAGGCCGGCAAGCACGGACAGGCAGCACGGTTTTCGTCCGGCAGCTTCATCGACCTCGACGGCGCGAACTGGCCCGCCGACCAGATCCCTCGGAGTGGATTCAGCGTCGTCGCGTGGATGAACGTCGATATGCAGGCTGACCACGCCATCTTCAACGCGCGAGCGAACGACTCGACGTGGCTCGTCCATCCCGAGTTCCGCAACGACGGGAACTTCCGATGGCTGCTGCGCGGCGACGGCGGCGCGACCATCTTCGACATTCGGGGCGGGAAGTCCGAGCCGAAGAAGTGGATTCACTACGCGGGAACCTATGACGGCAGCACGGGCCGCCTCTACATCAACGGCGAAGAGGTAGGAAGCAACGCGGGCGGCATGAAGATCGCCAAGGACTGGGGGCAGGGCGCGCGCGTCGGACTCAACATCGACAACGCTCGACCATTCACAGGCTTGATGGACGATCTGAACCTCTGGATTCGTGGGTTGTCGGCAGACGAGGTGAAGACGGTCATGGAGTTCGGGCCGTTGCCACAGGCGGTTTCTCCCCGGGGCAGACTGACGACAATCTGGGCGTCGCTGAGGCGCGGCTAGTCCCTGAGCCGCTGAGGCGGGGCGTTCGGGCCCCGCCTCGCCGAGGAAACAAGGACACTCCATGGCGCGCGGGATGCGAGGGCTCACATCCATCGGACCCCCCGGCGCAGAGAACTACGAACGGCAGGTTCCATTCCGCCAGACCTACTTCCGCCTGCTCGCGTACGCCAAGCCCTATCTGCCCGCCGTGGGGCTCATTCTCGGGCTCTCCTTCGTCACTTCGTTCATCGGCATCCTGCCGCCGCAGGTGATGGGCGTCGCAATCGACGAGATCACTGGCTTTGGCGAGTCGCGCATCGAGCGACCCGCCCGTGACGCGCCGTCCCGTCCATCTCTGAACTTGCCGATTGCTCCTTACATCCACCGAGCGGCGCGGTACGTGTCGGCGGAGTGGCTTGTCGACGCCAATCCGGCGATGGCGACGGCATTCGTGCTGGTCGCTGCGTTCCTCGTGCTCTTCGCCGTAGCACGGCTGGTGTCGGTCGCGCAGGGCTTCATCATGGCGCGCGTGGGTCAGTCGCTGATCTACGACATGCGGAGCCACGTGTACGCGCACGTGCAGCGCCTGCCGCTCAAGTACTTCGAGGATCGGCCGACCGGCGACGTCATGTCGCGCGTCATCAACGACGTCAACTCCTTGGAGCAGGTGATCGTCGGTCCCGTGGTCGGGCTCATCACAGACGTGAGCCGACTCCTGTTCGTGTTCTACTTCTGCCTATCGTGGGACTGGAAGCTGACGCTAATGTCGCTGATCGCGGCGCCCGGACTCATCGTCTCGACAGCGCTCATCGGTCGGCTCCTGCGCAAGAACTTCCGCCTTCTGCGTGAGAAGATGGGCGAACTCAACGCGGCGATTCAGGACAACATCACTGGCATCCGCATCATCCAGAGCTTCGTCCGCGAGGACTACGAGCTGGAGCGGTTCAACCGCAAGAGCCACGAGACCTACACGATCAACGTCCGTCTGGCGCGCATCTTCACGGCGTTTCGCCCATGGATCGACTTCCTGAACCAGATCGGCATCCTGGTCGTGCTCGGGTTCGGCAGCATCAAGGTAATGAACGGGGAGATGAAGCCGGGCATGTTCGTCGTCTTCATCCAGTATCTGCCGATGCTCTTCGAGCCGATCACGGGGTTCACCCGGTTCTACAACATGGTCCAGCAGGCGCTGGCTTCGTGCGAGCGTGTGTTCGAGGTGCTCGACACCGAACCTGCCATCACATCGCCGCCGAATGCGAGCCTTCTCCCGCGCTTGAGCGCCGAGGTCGAGTTTCGTGGCGTCCACTTCGCCTACCGACCTGATGTCGAGGTGCTCGGCGGCATCGACCTGCATGCCAAGCCTGGTGAGATGGTCGCTCTCGTTGGGCCCAGCGGAGCCGGCAAGAGCACCCTGGTGAACCTGATCCCCAGGTTCTACGATCCGACGCGCGGGGGTATCTTCGTCGATGGGCACGATCTGCGAACGGTGGACTTGACCTCGCTGCGCAAGCAGATCGGCGTCGTCTTGCAGGACCCGTTCCTGTTCAATGTCTCGATCCGCGAGAACATCCGCTACGGAAGGCTGGACGCATCCGATGACGAGGTCGAGGCGGCAGCCCGTGCCGCCAACGCCCACGACTTCATCGTCGATGCGCCGGAAGGGTACGACACGCTCATCGGCGAACGCGGCATCAAGCTGTCCGGCGGGCAGCGCCAGCGGCTGTCCATCGCGCGGGCAATCCTCGCCGACGCGCGCATCTTGATCCTGGACGAGGCGACCAGTTCCGTCGATTCCGAGACGGAGCACTTGATCCAGGAAGCCATCCATCGGCTCGTCAGGAACCGAACCACTTTCGTGATCGCCCACCGGCTATCCACCGTGCAGGACGCCGATCAGATCCTCGTCCTGGATGGCGGACGGATCGTGGAGCGCGGCACGCACGGGAGCCTGTTGGCGGCAGATGGTCTCTACGCACGGCTCCACGAAGTGCAGTTCCGGGCGGGGAGCCCATCGCCGGAGCCAGAACCGCGCGGCGCCCCACGGAGGCAGGTAGAGCCGATCCCCACGCTGGACAACGGATCGAACCTGACCTAGCCCGGCGGTCAGCTCTTGCGGAACCGAAGCTCCACGATCCCGTAGCCGATGGACAGCAGGACGATCAGTCCGCGCACGACGTCCACGAGCTTGTCGGGGACGTAGTTCGGCTCGAACGTCATCTCCCGCGACCCGGAAGCCAACGCGCCGAAGAAGAGCGCGCTCGCGATCACTCCCAGCGGGTTCAGACGCGCGAGCATCGCGACCGCTATCGCCGTGAATCCGTACCCGACAGTCGTGAAGCCCTGGCTGAGGGACTTCACACGCCCCAAGAGCTCGACGCTTCCCGCCAGTCCCGCCAGACACCCGCTCAGAAACATTGTTCCGACGAGATGGCGCGAGACGTTGATCCCGGCATATGTCGCGGCGACCGGGTTGGAGCCCACCGCCCTGAGCCCGAATCCGAGGGTCGTGCGAAACATCAGCACGTGAATCGCGATTGCCGCAGCGAGGGCGAGGAAGATACCGGCGTGGAGGTCTGTGCGGGGATCGAGCAGCCAGAGCTGTCCCGACTTGGTGATCTCGTTGGTCTGCGACGTGCCGGGCACCCCCTCTAAGGGGCCCGTTACGGCGAACTTGACGATCTCAATCGCGACGAAGTTCAGCATGATCGTGCTGATGACTTCCGGCACGCCACGCCAGGCGCGAAGCGCTCCCGCGACCGCTGCCCAAGCGCCGCCGCCGAGAATCCCGAGCAACAACATCGCCGGCACGAACACGGATGTGGGGAGCTCCGCGCTCACTCCGAGCCAGGTCGTCAGCAGCGTGCCGACCAGAAGCTGCCCTTCCGCGCCGATGTTGAGCGCGCCGCAGCGGAAGGCGACCGCTACGGCGAGCCCCGTGAGGATGATCGGGCACGCATTCGTCAGCGTGACGCCCCATCCACGAGCCGAGCCCACGCTGCCCACCCAGAACGCCCGCAGGCAGGACGCGAGGTCGTAGCCGCTCGCCGCCAGCAGGATCAGAGCGAGTCCGAGCGACGCGCCGATCACAGCGAGCGTCCTCGCCAGAGGCATCAGCCGGGCAGCAACCCGAGCGGCTCGAGCGTTCTGCAGCCACGGCATCACGATGCCGCTCCCAGTCCGAGCATCCATTGCCCGACGATGGCGCGAACCTCGGCGGTTCCCGGTGGGAGCTCGCGGAGAGAACCTCGGAAAAGGACGCC